>JAJTDK010000086.1 GCA_021300495.1 Limnohabitans sp.
TGCCCGAGGTCTTGAGAAACCTGCTGGGCAACGATGCGTGCGACGTTATCAGTTCCACCTGCAGGCGGAAAAGGGACTATCATTTTGATAGGACGAACGGGGTAATCTTGAGCTATAGCAAGGCTAGTTGCAGTCAGCGAAAGCGCAAGCATTGAAAAACACAGAAGTTTTTTCATCATTTCCTCTTTTTTGATGACGGATTTTGAGACTATCGTAATGTAAAAACACATCACGAAAAACGCAAAAGGAATTATTTTGACTTTGATACACGGCTCTGCAAGCGAATTTAGCATTGAAACTTCAACTCGGCCTACTTCGGATGTTGAACGTCAGAAAATATTGTCCAAGCCTGGTTTCGGCAAGCACTTCACAGACCACATGGTTGCCATCGATTGGACTTTGGCAAACGGTTGGAAGGCACCACGTATCGTCCCCTACGGACCTTTGATGCTCGACCCCGCTTCATTGGTGTTGCATTACGCGCAAGCTATTTTTGAAGGGCTCAAAGCCTATCAACACGCCGATGGCTCGATCTGGGCCTTTCGACCTGAGCTCAATGCAGCCCGTTTTGCCAAGTCTGCAGAGCGTTTAGGTCTACCAGAACTTCCTGAAGAATTATTTCTTCAGTCGATCCAAGAACTTGTCAGTATCGATGCCAAGTGGCTTTCGCAAACACCGGAAACCAGCTTGTACTTGCGTCCCTTCATGATCGCCGATGAAAGTTTTTTAGGTGTTCGCGGCGCTGAAAAAGTGGCCTTTTATGTCATTGCAAGTCCAGCCGGCCCCTACTTTGAAAACGGTGTGTCATCTATTCCGATATGGGTTTCTGCCCACCACACTCGCGCAGCCAAAGGCGGCACAGGCTACGCCAAGTGCGCTGGCAACTACGCAGGCTCATTGGCGCCACTTCAAGAAGCACGCAAAAATGGGTGTGCACAAGTTTTGTTCTTAGATGCACAACACGGGCAGTTCCTAGAAGAACTCGGCGGGATGAATATTTTCGTTGTGTACAAAGATGGCTCGCTTGCAACCCCAGCCTTAAGCGACAGCATATTAGCGGGCGTGACACGTCAGAGCATCATTGAAATTGCAGAGGCTGATGGTCGTCGCGTTGACGAGCGTCAAATTAGTTTAGAGGAAGTGCGAACAGGGCTGGCCAATGGCGATATCACCGAGCTCTTCGCCTGCGGTACAGCAGCTGTTCTTTTTCCGATCAGCATTCTAAAAAGCCACAGCTTTTCTTACAGTATTCCCAATGCTGAAGCAGCCAAAGTCAGCCTGTCTCTGCGTCAGAAGCTAACAGACATTCAGTATGGCCGCGAAAAAAATAGCGGTAACTGGATGCGCAAATTGACATCGGTACACAACTAAACCTCAACCTCCCTATATTTCATGTGAATTAGGACATGACGATGACCGGAATCAATGAATTGGCCCCCACTGGAAAGCTGCGGGCTGGCATGAATTTAGGCAATAACTTGTTTACGCGTCAAAGTGAGTCTGGGGAATTGCTTGGCGTTAGTGTTGACTTAATGCAAGAGTTAGCCAAACGCCTTGGTGTCTCATTAGAGATGGTCATTTATGAGCAGCCTGGTCAAGTTGCAGACGATGCCACAAAGGGCGTGTGGGACATCGCCATCCTTGCCATTGAAAAAACCAGAGCAAAGACCATTTCATTTTCTCCGGGCATGACCGAAATTGAAGCGGGCTATGTTGTTCATCAGAACTCAACTTTGAAGAACACTGAAGAAGTAGATGTCAAGGGAATGAAAATTGCCGCTCCTGCAAAAGCAGGTTACGAACTTTACTTAAGGAGTGCTTTGAAAAATGCATCGATTGTTCAAACAAAAAACTTTGCTGATTCAATTCAAATATTCAATGACCATCAAGTTGATGTAATCGCCGGGCTAAAACCAAATCTCATTGAATCAATGCATAAACTTATGCTAGGTCAATTGAAAAACATCAGATCAAAGGCTTGATTGCTATCAGTCCTTGAGTCGCCCTGATGAAAGCATATCCACAACCTGATTGACAAGCTTGTCGCATAGGCAACCGCCAAGCACTCGACCACCCAACATAATCTTCCATAACACCCTCGGAGTCAAAATATGGTCCATTTGAAAACAGACAAGATGCTTGCGCGTAAAGACAAGCATATCGGCTGGATTACTTTTAACAACCCAGCCCGTCTCAACGCTGTGTCCTTAGAAATGTGGCAAGGGCTGGCGGACATTGCGAACGACTTTGCAAACGATGACGAAATTCGGGTGGTCGTGGTGCACGGGGCAGGGGAAAAAGCCTTCGTGTCGGGGGCTGACATTTCAGAATTTGCCCAGCAGCGCAACTCTGCGGAAGCCACCGAAAAGTACGATGCAGTTGCCCAAGAAGGCACGCAAGCTTTGAAAAATCTCAACAAGCCCACGCTGGCCATGATTGATGGATACTGCATTGGAGGTGGCGTGGCTGTAGCCCTCAACTGTGACATGCGAATTGCGTCAGACCATTCTCGTTTTGCTGTACCTGCCGCCAAATTGGGCCTAGGCTATGAATACGATGGGGTTCGCAAGTTGGTGGATGTAGTGGGTCCTTCTTTTGCAAAAGAAATATTTTTTACCGCGCGGCAATTTAGTGCGTCCGAGGCTCTCACCATGGGCTTGATCAACCGCATGGTGCCCAAGGAAGATTTATTGGCTTATGTTCAGCAGTATGCGGAAACCATTGCGGCCAACGCGCCAATGACTGTAGCCTCCATCAAAACCATTGTGGGCGAAATTGTGAAAGACGAGTCAGTGCGCGACGTAGCCCATTGCGACCAATTGGTGGCTGCGTGTTTCAACAGCGCAGACTTTACTGAAGGGCGCACCGCCTTCATGGAAAAACGGAAGCCAGTTTTCACAGGCCGCTGAATTTGCTGCGCTCAACCCCGAAAGACACACCATGAAACTTCCTCTTTCTGGCCTGCGTGTTCTGGACCTGACGAATGTCTTGGCCGGCCCCTATTGCGGCATGGTCTTGGCAGACATGGGCGCCGATGTCATCAAACTGGAAAACGCCGACAAAGGCGACTCATCGCGCCAATTTGAGCCACAAGTCAACGGTGAGTCATATTGCTTTGCAGTGCTCAACAGAAACAAAAAAAGCATTGCCCTGAACCTGAAAGACCCGGCCGGTTTAAAGATCGCCCACCAGTTGGCTGCAAAAGCAGACATCGTGATGGAAAACTTTCGACCGGGTGTGGTGAAGCGCATGGGGATAGATTACGACAGCATCCGCACAAACAACCCCAGCGTAATCTACGCATCAATGTCTGGCTTTGGCCAAACTGGACCCTATGGCCAAAAAGGCGGATTTGACATCATTGCCCAAGGCATGTCGGGCATCATGATGATGACCGGCCATCCTGGTGGTCGGCCTGCCAAAGTTGGCATCGCCATGAACGACATTGCAAGCGGCGTCACCGCGCTTTCTGGCATTTTGGGCGCACTGATTGGCAAGCTGCGTTTTGGCGAAGGGCAATACCTGGAAACCTCCCTGTTGGAAGCTGGACTGGCCTGGACGCCCTGGGAATTTGGCGCTTATTTTGGCTCCGGCGAAATCCCCATTGCCACCGGCACGCGACATCGGCGCGCAGCACCTTATCAAGCATACAGAACCTTGGACGGTTATGTCACCGTAGGTGCAGGATCGCAAAAAATGTGGGTGATTTTTTGTGAAAAAGTGATGGCACGACCCGACTGGCTTCAGCGCCCAGACTACCTGACACAGGCCTTGAGGGTTAAAAATGTAGATGCGCTTGAACAAGACATTGAATCGGTCATGACGCAACAAACGACCACCCATTGGGTGAAGCTGTTAGATTCAGTGGGTATACCTGCTGGACCGGTTTTTGGTTATGAGCAAGCCCTAAAAGACCCGCATGTGTTGGCCCGACAAATGGTGCACGACATCGATCATCCCATCATTGGCCCCATGAAGACCTTGGGCTTACCTATCAAATCAAGTGGAACCTTGGCAAGCATTCGAATGCCGGCGCCATGGCTGGGTCAGCACTCTAAGTCTGTGCTTAGCGAACTGGGCTATTTAGAAGCAGAAATTGACACCTTATTTGCGAATGGCGCTGTGTTCGATCAATACCGCGATAAAAGCCCTAACAAATAACGCTGGCTTTCAACTGTCCACCGTTATTTTGGCGCGGCGAATCACTTCGCCCCATTTCAAGTTGTCAAGTCGCATTTGCTCGCTGATCTGGGCCAAAGGCATTCGGCCAATTTCTTCAACACCGGTCTTGCGCAAAGCTTGAACCACCTCCGGGTCATCCATGGTTGTGCGGAAAACTGAGCGCAATTTGTCCAGAGCTTCGGCAGGCACACCGGCGTTGGTCACAAAACAGTTCCAAGGTTTTTCATCAAAACCTTCAAACCCTTGTTCGGCAATGGTGGGAACATCGGGTAGGGCTCCTGAGCGTTTGGCTGAAGAAACGGCTATAGCGCGTATGCGACCTGTTTGGACATGAGGCATGGCCGGCCCAAGGGTTGAAACGGCCAGATCAACCTGCCCCCCGACCAAATCGGCCATGTACTGAGCAGCCCCTTTGTAAGGCACATGGTTCATGGAAATACCTGCACGTTGCTTGAAAATTTCAGCAATTAAATGATGCGGTGAACCCACACCTGCACTGGCGCAATTGAGTTTGTTGGGGTTGGCTTTTGCATATGCAATTAATTCTTGCAAATTTCGAACAGGTACAGATGGATGTGCCACCAGCACAAAAGGTAACTCGCCCAGATGGACCAAGGGCGTGAAGGATTTAAGTGGGTCATAAGACACTTTGCGCATGTTGGGCACATAGGCAAAAGCGGTGCTGTCAATCAAATGAATGGTGTAACCATCGGGAGGTGCTTTCGCTGCAGCATCAGCCCCAATCGTTGTGCTGGCACCTGGCTTGTAATCAAAGACGATGGGTTGTCCCAATAATTTTTCAGCCTTACCTCCTACAATTCTGGCCCATTGATCGGCACCGCCGCCTGCAGGGTAGGGCACGATCAATTTGATAGGCTTTTCTGGATATGGCGCAGCCCACGCGCGGCCCATGAAACCCAAGCTAGCTGCACCAAGGCCGGCCCATTGAATCCATTCTCTTCTGCTGCTCATGTCTTGACTCCTGCTGATTGATCTAACTGTGTCAAGCTTCCATCATGAGCAAAAATGTTATTGGTGTCTAGTCCTATTGAAACAAAGCGGTAATTTTTTTCAAAAACAAGCCAACGCCAGCTGATTAAATAAAATTGCCAATCATTTATTTCAAGTGCAAAATCGTTGTCAACTAAAGGAATTGCCACATGTTTGACCTTGCCAACAAAATAGCACTCATCACAGGTGCATCCCGAGGCTTGGGCTGGTCAATGGCCCAATCACTTGCAAAGGCTGGGGCCCATGTGGTCCTCAATGCGCGTGATGAAAAGCTTTTAAGCGAGCGTGTCAAAACACTCACTGAGCAAGGACTCTCCGCGCAATCTGCGGCTTTTGATGTCACCGATTTTGAAGCGGCTCAGGCGTGCATCAATGGCTTAAAGAAACAATGGGGAAAAATTGATATTTTGATTGCCAACGCCGGCATCAATCACAGGCAAGCCATACAAGATTTTGACTTAGAAAATTTTGAAAAAGTTATCAATACCAATTTCAAAGCAATATGGGTTCTTTGCAAAGCAGTAACGCCTTTGATGGTTGAGAAGAAAAATGGGCGCATTATCTTGATAGGTTCAATGAGCGCTATCAATGCGAGGCCTTCCATTTCTGCTTATGTGGCCAGCAAAGGTGCCGTGCATGCTTTGTGTAAGCAACTGGCAGTGGAGCTTGCACCCAATTTGATCACTGTGAATTGCATTGCACCAGGTTTTTTTGCAACGGAAATGAACACTGCCTTGGTAGAAGACCCTCAATTCACCAAATGGGTCAAAGAAAGAACGCCGGTTGGTCGGTGGGGGCGGATAGAAGAAATTGGTCCTGCGGCTGTCTTTTTAGCCTCCGATGAAGCATCTTTTGTAAATGGATTAATTATGACGGTTGATGGCGGATTTACCTCTGCGATGTAGTTCAAATCTTGGGCGCCGACAGCGTATTGAGTCGCAACATTTCCTCAGCGCTCAGCTCAACGATTTGAACAATTTCTTCTAACTGTGCAGGGGTTCGTGCGCTTGCAATCGGAGCGCAAACTTGGGGGTGCGAGCGCAACCAGGCCAAGGCGATTGCCGAAACTGGTGCGCTGCGTGCTTGAGCGATTTCGCGCAAAGCGTCTATGATTTTCCAGTTTTGATCTGAATAAAACTCAGCCACACCTTCTGCCCGAACCGACTCAATTTTTACACCAGGACTGTATTTGCCTGACAAAAATCCACGCGCAAGACCATAAAAAGGGAACGCACCTAAGCCGTTGGAAGCAAGCACTGGAGCTTGCTCAGATTCAAACGGTTCTCGATGCACCAAGTTGTAGTGGTCTTGTAGTCCGATATAGGAGGGCAGGGTATGTTTGGCTGAGATGCTCAGCGCCTCTTGCAGGCGTGCACCGGTATGCTGCGAAGCAGCGATATAACGCACTTTTCCTGCTTTGATTAACTTGTCGTAAGCTCCCAAGGTTTCTTCCATCGGGACTTTGGCATCATCGCGGTGTGAGTAATAAATATCGATGTAATCAGTTTGCAAACGGCGCAGTGAATCGTCGCAAGCAGCCAAAATATTTGCAGCCGACAAGCCAGGCCGGGTATCGAGAAGTGCAACCTTTGTTGCAATGACAAATTTTTGGCGATCTTGCCTTTTGAGCCAATGGCCAATCAGTGTTTCTGACTCACCGCCTTGATTTCCAGGCTTCCACTGTGAATAAACATCAGCAGTATCGATGAAATTGCCGCCATGAGATTCATATGCATTCAGCACAGCATTCGATTCTTTTTCGTCGGCACTCCAGCCAAAGACATTGGCGCCAAGGCAAAGTGGGTGAACGCGTAAATCAGTTTTTGGAATTTTAATCATGGACTTGCTGGTTCAGTGTTGTGCATCAAGGTCGAGAGGGTAGATAGGGCGGCGCACATTTTTGAAGTCTAAAACGCTGAAATCAGAAGTGCAAACGCCTACCCCGGAGCATTCAACAATTGAGCTTGCCAAATGACCAAACCCCGCGCGCCAGTGCACTCGGCTCTTCAGCATCAGAAAGCGCTTTTTGTTTGGGTCAATCCCCTGGGAGGCGAAACATTCAATGTCATTGGGCTCTTGTTGGCGCGAGATGACAACGATCTCTACTTTGCCCGTATCTAGCACTGCGGTTGGCCCCATGTCCATCTGAACCCCTTTTGACATGGGCCCACGATTGACAAAGCGGCCGTCAGATAGATGTTTCACGGTGCCGCTCACCTTGAGAGCTTGCCCCTTCAGACCTAGGCTTGGCATGTCTAGCTTGCCGCCTAGCATCAGCGTGATCTGTGCGCCCAACCCCGCCTTCTGCATTTCGCTAACAGCTTGAGGATCAAACACCGCAAACGCTGCCACATCTTCGAGGCCAGATTGCAGAATGCCATCGAGCACCGCCATCGTGTCCATCGTGCCACCAGAGGCGGCGTTGTCGTAGTGGTCTAGTAGGACCACCGGACCAGGACTTGTATTGGGATCGATTGCACGCGCACGGGCTAGGGACTTCTCAAGAGGTTCTACCTGATAGACCCATTTTGCGCGGTCTTTCCACGCCATGTCGAGCAGCTCGTTACACCAACGCTTAGCCAGAGCAGGGTCGTTGTCGGTGACCACCACCGCCGATAGTCCAGCATTCACGATGTCTGCATGTGGAAATCCGACGAACAAGCTGGCACACAGTGCGCCTTGTTTTTCCATTTCTGCAGCTCTCTCTTGAATTTCACGATTTGGCGAGTCCAGGCTGGACTGGCGCATGACGTGCGGCAACATGGGCCGTTGCCCCCAAGCCATGGAAGGAGTTGCTTTGCCGGCGAGCATAGAGAAAAGTGCAGTCCCTGCACGTCGACCCGTTTCGTAAACATCGACATGCGGATAAGTTTGGTAGCCTGCAATCACGTCAGCGTTGTCCACCATCGCAGGGTAGACATTGGCATGCATGTCGAGTGCAACGCCTATGGGTGTATGTGGCGCAATGCGTCGCAGGCGAGCAAGTAACTCACCTTCACCATCAGGGTAACTTTCAGTCACCATGGCGCCATGCAAATCTAGAAGGATGGCGTCACAGCCCTCGGACACTGCATCGCAAATTCGTTGGCACATGTACTCGTATGCTTTATCTTCGACCAGGCCGCTTGGCCAAGCATGGCCAGAAACTGGTAAGGAGATGGTGGCGCCAGCCTTCTCCGCAAGCTCAATGAATGCACCGATGGCAGTGCCAGTGCCGCGGATTGCGGTGATAGCGGCTTCTCCCTCCAGAGGCAGCGAGTTGGCCCTGGCAAATCGGCTGATGGGCGTTGGTACCGGCGAGAACGTGTTGGTCTCGTGATTCATTTGAGCAATGACGATCTTCATATTTTTCCTCC
>JAJTDK010000087.1 GCA_021300495.1 Limnohabitans sp.
GTGAAAAAGGTTTTGTCGAACACCACCAATTACGCCGCCATCATTACTGGGCAACCGCAATCACTGAAGGCACGCTTAGGCACTGTGGGGCCTCGCAACGCGCAAGCTCCTGCTGAGAACACTGACTTGCCGTGAGGGCGCAAGTTAGAAGGACAGGGTGTGAGGGGGCTTCCTCATGGTGGGGTACCACAAATCGTCAGCCCCCTCACACCCTGTCCTTCTAACTTGATGGGTGGGCGGAAGACTTCAAATAATTGGGGTCAGATCAACATTAATAATGTTGCTCTGACCCCAATTATTTCAGGCGAGCAATTTTTCTAAGTTGCTGGTAATTTTTTCTTCGATTTTGTCTTTGAAAGACGCCATCAAGAAGCCCAGTTCCAGCTTCATGGTGAGCTGCGAAGCAGTCACTTCCAGATAGCCGGAAGCACCGGCGCGTTCAAAGTTCAAGCGGTCTTGAATTTCGCCTTGATCGTTGGTTTGATTGGCCACATAAGTGCAGTCCATACCCCAATCGGCTTCTGCTTCTTGCTGCCACTTTGCTGCGATGGCGCGGGCTTTTTCCATGCCCAAGGTGTGAGCGCGTTGAATCAAAATTTCTGACATACCTTCAAGCTTTCTTGAGCAAAGCCACTTCAACTTGGCAATCGTAAAAAACAGGCGCACGGCCCAAATCTGTTAGCAATTGACTGGTCACCTCATTGACGTTGGTGCCGTTCAATCCCATCTTGCGCCACCAAATACCAAGCCCGTTCACAACCCCTGCACGGGCACGCGAAGTCACGTCGGCTTTGCAATGGTATTCACCGCGGTCGTTGAAAACCTTGACCGTATCGCCCGTAGAAATTCCGCGCGCGGCAGCATCTACCAAACTTATTTCGACCAAAGGCTCTTTTTCAATGTCACGCAAGCTGTCTACATTCACAAATGAAGAGTTCAAAAAATTGCGCGCAGGCGGCGAAATCATGGCCAAGGGATAGGCACTGCCTGCCACGGGCACTTCGTAATTGGGAATGTGGTTAGGCAATGGGTCTAAGCCTTGCGCGGCCAAGCGATCGCTCACAAACTCGCAACGGCCGGAAGGAGTTGCAAAGCCGCCGTTTGCAAAAGGTGCATCAGGCACTTTCAAAGACACAAAACCCTTGTCCAAGAGCTCTTCAAATTCAATTTCCGAGCCCACCGCCGTACGGCACAAACTCACGTCGTCTTCACTGAAACAAGGCTCATCAAAGTCCATGGCTTTGGCCAACAAGCGAAAGATTTCTGAGTTTGATTTAGCCTGTCCAACCGGCTCAATGGCGGGCCGGTTGAGCAACACATCGGTGTGGCCATAACTGCCTTGCACGTCCCAGTGTTCGAGTTGCGTGGTGGCAGGCAGCACGTAGTCAGCATAGTCGGCCGTGTCTGTTTGAAAATGTTCCATGACCACCGTGAACAAATCTTCACGCGCAAAGCCTTGAACCACTTTGCCAGACTGCGGTGCAATTGCCACGGGGTTGCTGTTGTAGACCAACAAGGCTTTCACTTGGGGGCCCCACTCGGCACCACCAACATGGTTCAAGTCATTGCCTAGAGTAGACATGTTCAAAGTTCTAGGACGACGCGAGCCCAATAAATCGGGCCGATGCAAATCGATTTTGTTCACTTTGAAATTGCTTGAACTGCTCAGCAACAATCCACCCGCACGGTCGCGCCAAGCACCCGTGAGCGCGGGTAAACAAGCCACAGCCCTGACGGCATTGGCGCCGCCCTTAACCCTTTGCATGCCGTAGTTCAAGCGAATGGCGGCCTTCTTGGTGGTACCCCAATCTTTGGCCAACTCTTTAATCAAGGACTCGTCAATGCCGCACACTTCTGCAGCGCGCGACAAAGTCCAAGTCATGGCGCGTTCACGCAATGCGTCCCATCCCAAGGTGTACTTTTCAATGTAGTCGTGGTCTAACCAATCGTTCACCACCAACTCGCGCATGATGGCAAAGGCCAATGCCGCATCGGTGCCTGGCTGGATGGCCAAATGCACATGGCATTTTTCAGCAGTCTCGCTGTGGCGGGGGTCAATGCAAATGAGCTTGGCGCCGTTGCGTTTGGCCTCTTGAGCACGGCGCCAAAAGTGGATGTTGCTGGTGATGGAATTGCTGCCCCAAATGACAATCAATTTGGATTCGGAAAAGAATTCGGTCTGCATGCCGAACTTGCCACCCAAGGTGTACACCAAGCCCTCGCCCCCGGCCGATGCGCAAATGGTTCGGTCTAGCAAAGAGGCGCCTATCTTGTGAAAAAAGCGCGAGGCCATTGATTCACTTTGCACCCAGCCCATGGTGCCGCCGTAGCTGTAGGGCAAGATAGCTTCAGAGTTGTGAGCGGCGATAGTTTTGAGCTTGGCAGCAATGTCCGCAATGGCCTCTTCCCATGAAACGCGCACAAACTGCCCCGACCCCTTAGGGCCCGAACGCTTCAAAGGGAACATGAGTCGCTCAGGGCTGTAAGTGCGCTCTGTATAACGCGACACTTTGGTACAAAGCACCCCATCGGTGTGCTTGTGATCTGGGTTGCCTTGCACCTTCACAGCGCGTCCGTTCTCTACGGTAGTGAGCAAGGCGCAGGTATCTGGGCAGTCGTGCGGGCACAAACCACGCACAATGGCATTTTTTTCAAGCACTGAATTGGTCATTCTCCCATTCTAAAGGGGGCGAATTTGGGGATAACCCTAAACGAAAATGTCCCCCAAGTGCAATAGGGGTGTAGCGCAATGGCACGACTATCGCTAGACTGTAGGCATGAAAATCATCGACTCCATCCTCACAGACGCGGCCAGCATTGCGGCCATTCGCAAAGACATTCACGCTCACCCCGAGCTGTGCTTCAAAGAAGAGCGCACAGCCGACGTGGTCGCCAAGCAGCTCACTGACTGGGGCATTCCCATTCACCGCGGCATGGGCACCACAGGCGTCATCGGCATTGTTCATGGCCGTGACGGCGGCAAATGTGGTCGAGGCGTTGGCCTGCGTGCCGACATCGACGCCTTGCCCATGCAAGAGTTCAACACCTTTGCCCACGCCAGCAAGCACGCCGGCAAAATGCACGCTTGCGGCCATGATGGCCACACCGCCATGTTGTTGGCCGCTGCCAAGCATTTCTCTAAGCACCGCGACTTTGATGGCACCGTGTACCTCATTTTCCAACCCGCTGAAGAAGGCGGCGGCGGTGCCCGTGAAATGATCAAAGACGGTATGTTCGAGAAGTTCCCCATGCAAGCCGTGTTTGGCATGCACAACTGGCCAGGCGCCCCAGTGGGCACCTTTGCAGTTAGCCCTGGCCCTGTCATGGCGTCAAGCAACGAATTCAAAATTACCATTCACGGCAAAGGCAGCCACGCCGCCCTGCCCCACAACGGCATTGACCCCGTGCCCGTGGCCTGCCAATTGGTCATGGCCTTCCAAACGATCATCTCGCGCAACAAAAAGCCGGTTGATGCGGGCGTCATTTCGGTCACCATGGTGCATGCGGGCGAAGCCACCAACGTGGTACCCGATTTCTGCGTCATTCAAGGCACTGTGCGCACCTTCACCCTCGAAGTGCTAGACCTCATTGAAAACCGCATGAAGCAAATCACAGAAAATCTGTGTGCTGCTTTTGATACAAAAGCTGATTTCCATTTCAACCGCAACTACCCACCCACCATCAACAGCGCCACCGAAGCCGACTTTGCGCGCAAAGTGATGGACGGCATTGTGGGCAAAGACAATGTGATGGTGCAAGAGCCCACCATGGGCGCAGAAGATTTCTCTTTCATGTTGCAAGCCAAGCCCGGTGCCTATGTCTTCATTGCCAACGGCGATGGCTCACACCGCGAAATGGGCCACGGCGGAGGTCCTTGCATGTTGCACAATCCCAGCTACGACTTCAATGACGACCTGATTCCCTTAGGCGGCACTTATTGGGTTGAATTGGCCACGCAATGGTTGGCCAACCCCACTCAAACAAAGTAAGCTTCTGCTTCAGTCGAATTTAGACAACTTTCTATTGAAGCCCTTCGGGGCTTCTTTCATTTGGACCTCGCATGACAAACATTCATTCCGCATTTTCTAAAAGTTATGCCGAAGCACGACAAAAGTTTTTGAGCGCAGCACACAGCGCTGGCCTCCAAGTTGAATCGCACATTCATCCCGAAAAAGGACGTGACGGCGAAGAACTGGCCATGGATGTGGTGCGCGAAGGCCCTGCCAATGCCAAACAAGTTTTGCTCATCAGCAGTGCTTGCCATGGGGTTGAAGGCTATTGCGGCAGTGGCGTTCAAATTGACGCACTGCGCAGTGCTGAATGGCACAAGTCAGTGCAACAAAGTGGTGTGGCTGTGGTGTACGTGCACGCTTTAAATCCACATGGCTTTTCGCATGTGCGCCGCGTCACGCAAGAAAACGTTGACCTCAACAGAAACTTCCAAGACTTCAGCAAACCCTTGCCAGACAACAGGGCCTACAAAGAAGTTCAGCATCTGTTGCTGCCCGATCAGTGGCCACCCAACGAAGCCAACCAGCAGGCCACAATGCAATACATCGCACAACATGGCATGCCCAAGTTGCAATCGGCAGTATCGCAAGGTCAACACCACCACCCTGAAGGCTTGTTCTTTGGCGGCCAAGCGCCCACTTGGAGCAATCAAACCATTCGCAAAGTGCTGAAGCAGCAAGCGGCCTCAGCCCAAAAGTTGGCTTGGATTGACTTGCACACTGGCCTTGGCCCCAGCGGCGTAGGCGAGCGCATTTATGCAGGCGCCAACGATACCGCAGCCATTGCCCGCGCACGCCAGTGGTGGGGCCCTGGTATCACTTCCATCTATGATGGCAGTTCTTCTTCAGCCTTCCTAACGGGCCTCATGTGGATGTCGGTGCAAGACGAATGCCCTCATGCCGAATACACAGGCATTGCTTTGGAGTACGGCACCTTGCCCATGAACGACATGCTCTCGGCACTCAGAGCAGACCACTGGCTGCACATTCACCCTGAAGCCTCTGATGAACTCAAGAAAAGCATCAAAGCCCAAATCTTTGCGGCCTTCTACACCGACACCGATGTGTGGCGCGAACAAATTATTTCTCAGGCACGTGAAGCCATGTTCCAAGCCGTTGAAGGTTTGAAATGACCCACTCACCAGCTCGCGTTCTTTTGTTGGGCGGTACAGGCTTTGTAGGCCGCCATGTTTGCGAGAAGCTCACGCGCATGGGTTGTAGCATGACCGTTATCACGCGGCGCGCCAGCCAAGCCAGTGCTGTCAAAAACTTACCTCGCGTTCATGTCCTTGAAGGCGATGTTTACAACTTGGAATTTTTAACGCAGTGCATGCAGCAGCACGATGTGGTCATCAACTTGATTGCCATCTTGCACGGCACACCCGCTGCTTTTGAAAAAGCCCATGTGCAATTGCCAAACATCATTGCCAAAGCATGTCAGGCAAGTGGCGTACGCCGTCTGATTCACATCAGCGCCCTGGGTGCCAGCCTCACAGGACCATCCGATTACCAGCGCAGCAAAGCGCGCGGTGAAGAGGTGCTGAAACAAGCCGGGCTTGAACTTAGCTTGTTGCAGCCCAGTGTGATCTTTGGCAAAGAAGACAAGTTTTTAAACCTGTTTGCGCAACTTCAAAGCATCACACCCATCGTGCCCTTGGCCGGAGCGCAAACACGCTTTCAAGCCGTGTGGGTGGAAGACGTGGCCCATGCAGTGGCCCACTGTGTTTTAAACAGCAACACCGCCGGGAAAACTTACGAGCTTTGCGGCCCCGAAGTTTTCACGCTGCAACAATTAGTTCAAAAATCAGGCCAATGGGCGGGCGTTCGCCAAGGCAAAGGCCGTTTGGTTTTTGGCATCCCTCACGCACTGGCGTGGCTTCAAGCCTTTCTGATGGAATTGGCACCAGGTCAGCCCCTGATGAGCCGTGACAACCTGGCCTCTATGAAAGTAGACAACGTGGCATCTGGCCATGCGCTTGGCTTGAAGGATTTGGGTATTCAGGCTTCAGCTGTCAGCGGCATTGCACCCACCTACTTAGGTATCAAAGGACCTTGCACAACACTGAACGACTACCGTGCCAAAGCAGGACGGTGAGCCCCTTTAGACAAGCCACCCAATAGTCGATACAACTCACAAGAGAACATGACATGAAACTCTACATCGCCAACAAAAACTACTCCTCATGGTCCATGCGCCCTTGGGTCATGCTCAAGCAAGCGGGTATTGAATTTGAAGAAGTCATGGTGCGCTTTGATGGGTTCGATGCTCAGTCTAAGTTCAAGCAAACTTTGAAAGACATCAACCCCGTGGGCAAAGTGCCGGTGTTGGTCGATGGCGATTTGGCTGTTTGGGATACCTTGTCCATTGCAGAGTACGCAGCCGAAAAATTTGCCGATAAGCTTCTATGGCCCAGCAAAGTGTCTGACCGTGCAAGGGCACGCAGTATTTGTGCCGAAATGCACAGTGGTTTCACGGGCATTCGAAGTGCGTGCCCGATGAACATTGATGCTTATTTGCCTGAAATAGGTGCATTGGCGCTGCGAGACAAAGAAGCTTTGCGCAACGATTTAAAACGCATTGACCATCTGTTCTCGTCGCTCCTTCAAGAGCACAAAGGACCCATGTTGTTTGGCGAATTCAGCATTCCAGACGCCTATTTTTCGCCTGTGGTCATGCGCATCAAAACCTATGCATTGCCCGTGAGTTCAGACACGCAGGCCTACATCGATCGTTTGTGCGCCATGCCCGGCGTGAAGTCCTGGATTCAGGGCGCATTGGCTGAAAAAGACTTCATTGATTTTGAAGAGCCTTTTCGTACCAAGCCCTAAAAAGACAAAGACTGGGTGGTAGTTGGGGGCACACCAGAAGAAATGTCCAAGCTAGGCTACACCACAGTGGGCAAAGACTTCCCTGTTTTTCTGCACCCCACATCGCGAGAAGAATATGCCTTAGCCCGCACTGAGCGCAAAACCGCGCCGGGCTACAAAGGCTTTGTGGTGCATGCCTCTCCCGAAGTTTCTTTGGAAGAAGATTTGGCCCGCCGCGACCTGACCATCAACGCCATGGCCTTGCCAGAAGAGCACGCCAAAGCATTCTTTGAAGCCCTGCATTCAGCAGACATTGAAGCTGTTTTTCAACAGCACGCCATAGACCCCTTCCATGGCCTGAAAGATCTCAACAACAAAGTACTTCGCCACGTGACGCTGGCCTTTCGCGAAGACCCTGTTCGCATCTTGCGCGTTGCACGCTTTGCAGCCCGCTTTCCCGATTTTCAAGTGGCCCCAGAAACCATGCAACTCATGCAAGACATGGTACAAGCAGGCGAAGTTGAACATTTGGTGCCCGAGCGTGTGTGGCAAGAATTGGCCAAAGGCCTGATGACCGCCAAGCCTTCGCGCATGTTTGAAGTGCTCAAAGAATGTGGTGCTCTCAAAGTTTTATTGCCTGAAGTGAATCGTCTGTGGGGCGTCCCACAACGCGCTGAATACCACCCAGAAATTGACACCGGTGTGCACCTCATGATGGTGCTGGACATGAGCGCACAACTCAAGGCTTCGCTGCCCGTGCGCGTAGCTTGCCTCATGCACGACCTAGGCAAAGGCACTACGCCCAAAGAAGAATGGCCGCGGCACATTGCCCACGAACAACGCAGCGCCAAATTGCTTCAGCAAGTGTGTGAGCGACTGCGCATTCCCGTTGAATGCAAAGAGTTGTCCGATGTGGTGGCGCGTGAACATGGCAACATTCACCGCAGCCAAGATTTGAATCCTGCCGCCCTCTTGCGCTTATTGGAAAGGTGCGACGCCATTCGCAAACCTGAGCGCATGCCAGATATTTTGCTGGCCTGTGAGTGCGATGCACGGGGTCGAAAGGGTTTTGAGAACGAGGCCTATGGGCCAAGCGCGCGATTGCAAGAAGTGCTGAAGGCTGCTTTGTCTGTCGTCACTGCCGGCATTGCCGAGCAGGCGCAAAAACAGGGCCTCTCGGGCCCTGCTGTTGGCGAAAAAATACATGCTGCCAGAGTGAGTGCCATTGACCAGTTGAAGGTCTAAGCACCACAGCATGCCTGCATCCATGAAGACCCGCTGACTTAAAGCCAGCGTGGGCACATTAACGTGAAGGCGTGCGAGGCGTGCGTGGCGCTGCCGGTGGGCGGCCTGCCAAATGACGGAAGCTGATACGGCCTTTGGTAAGGTCGTAAGGTGACAACTCAAGGGTGACGCGGTCGCCTGCCAAAATGCGAATGTGGTTTTTGCGCATCTTGCCTGCTGAGTAAGCGATCAACTGGTGCCCGTTGTCCAAGGTGACACGAAAACGTGTGTCAGGTAAAACCTCGTTCACAACGCCCATCTGTTCGATCAAATCTTCTTTCGCCATTTTTTCCTTTCAGGTTCTCAGGGTGGCTTAGTGGGCCTGCGTGGTTGAACGCACCCAATCTAAACCTTGTGCCAGCGCAAAGCTGGCTGCAGCATCGCGGGTGGCGAAGTCGTTGGTAAAACACATCACCCGGTCGGTACTGGCACTGCCACGCCCGCTGGCAACTGACACCTGCGCCGCAAAGCGGCCACAGGGCAGTGCACGCGGACAAGCGGCAATGCGGTATTTTCCCACGGTGACGGGGGTATTTTCAAAAGTAATCGTATGAATCATCTAATAAGCTAAAAAATTGGTGTGTACAGAGCAACACATTAGATCCTTGCCAAGGCAGCTTGCAGGAACTGCGCTTGTTGTGACCGCCCATCAATCAATGCGGTTGGTCACAAGCCTGAACTGTAACACAAATGTTTTAAAACTTGTCTTACTTTTTATAAGAACTTGGCAATCAAGGTGATGATAAAGCTCAGCAGCAAGGTGCTGGTCAGGGGAATGAACCACTCTCGACCAAACAATCTGAAATGAAAGTCACCGGGCAGTTTGCCCAAACCCATTTTTTCAAGCCAGGGGCGCACCCAACTGATGAGCAGCAGGGCCAAAAATGTCACGATCACCCATCTAAGCATGAACAGAACCTTTTGTCATAAGCGGTGACTGCGGTCGCCCACAGCAAAACCTTGTGCCTGCCAATGCTCTTGAGT
>JAJTDK010000023.1 GCA_021300495.1 Limnohabitans sp.
GCATGCAATTTGGCCTTGACGTCTGAAGGCAAGCCCTTGGGCGCTGCAACGGCTTGCCAAGAGTAAACATTGGACTCCTTGATACCCAACTCTTCCAAAGAGGGCACATTGGGCAACAAAGGGGAACGCTTGACACTGGTAATAGACAGCGCGCGCAGTTTGCCAGCCAAAATTTGGGGCATGGCCGTGTTGATGTTCATGAAAGAGCTGTCTATTTGTCCGCCAAGCAAATCGATCATGACAGGACCACCGCCTTTGTAGGGCACATGAATGCCCGTGGTGTTGGTTTGTTGCCAGAACAACTCGGCCGTCAGGTGATCACTGCTGCCATTGCCCGAGGAGGCCATGGTGAATTTATTCGGATTGGCTTTGTGAAAGGCAATCACATCGTTCATCGTCTTGTGGGGTGAATTGGCCGGCACCACCAACACATTGGGCGCTTGAACAGCAATGGTGATGTAGTCAAAATCTTTAAGGGCATCGTACGGAACTCTGGCCAGCAAGTGCGGCGCAATGACAAAAGGGCCCAATGAAGAAACAAACAAAGTATGGCCATCGGGTGCAGCACGCGTGACAAAACCTGCACCGATGGTGCCCGTGGCACCCGCCTTGTTGTCAATGATGAAAGTGCCGCCCAGTTTCTCTTGTAACTTTGGTGCCAGCGTGCGTGCGATCAAGTCAGTAGAGCCGCCCGGCGGAAATGGCACCACCAGCGAAACCGTTTTATCAGGCCAGGCCATGGCACTAGAAATGCAAACAGCAGATAACAAAGCACTCAGTATTTTTTTCATCATCGTCCCTTTTAATTTTGCAAACTTATTAAGTAATCGGTGCAGGATTGAACAACACCAAGGCATTGTGCAGCCTCCAATGCTCCGCCCACGTTTTTTGGCCGCTGGCCACTTCTAACAACAACTTGAACAACTCCCAGCCGCCCTCTTCAATGCTGATGTCACCATCGGCCACTCGGCCTGCGTTCAGGTCCATCAAGTCGTGCCAGCGTTTGGCCAAATCGGTTCGAGTGGCAATTTTCACCACTGGACAAGCTTGCAAGCCATAGGGTGTACCTCTGCCTGTGGTGAAAACATGCAGGTTCATGCCCGCTGCCAATTGCAAGGTGCCACAAATGAAATCGCTGGCAGGCGTGGCCGCAAAGACCAAGCCCTTTTGATTTCGCTTGAGTTTTTCGCCAGGCGACAACACATGTTGAATGGGCAAGCTGCCGCTCTTCACAATAGAGCCCATGGCCTTTTCCACAATGTTGGACAAGCCGCCAGCTTTGTTGCCAGGTGTGGTGTTGGCACTGCGGTCTGCGTGGCCTCTTTCCAAATAGCGGTCGTACCAATCGAGTTCTCGCACAATGCTTTGCGCCACTTCAAGGCTGCTGGCTCTGTGTGTCAATTGTTCAACGGCATCGCGTACTTCGGTGTTTTCACTGAACATGATGGTGGCGCCAGCGCGAACCAACAAATCGGCCGCAAAACCTACAACAGGGTTGGCAGTGACGCCAGAGAATGCATCGCTGCCACCACACTGCACGCCCACCACCAACTCGCTGGCAGGCACTGTTTCGCGGCGTCTGGCATTCAGGCGCGCCAAGTGTGGCTTGGCGCCTTCCACAATGTGCTGCAACATGGACATGAAGCCCACATGCTGGTCATCTTGCAAACAAATGGTGTCGGGTCCGTCAGTGGCCGTTCGTTCGTCGACCAATGGAAAACTGCCTGGCGGCAACAAGCGCTGCGGTGGTAATTTTTCACAGCCTAGACTGATCACAAACACTTCATTGCCAAAGTTAGGATTGAGGCTGATGTTGCGCAGGGTGCGAATGGGAATGACGGCATCAGGCGCATCGATGGCCACACCACAACCATAAGTGTGCTCAATGCCCACCACATCGTCCACGTAGGGATACAAAGGCAACAACTCTTCTTTGATTTTTTGCACCGCAAGTGATACAACCCCCGCCACACATTGAACGGTGGTGGTTACGGCCAAAATGTTGCGCGTTCCCACAGAGCCGTCCGAATTTCGGTAGCCTTCAAAGGTAAAGCCCGTGAGCGGCTCTATGGGAGCTTGTGGCGCGGTGGCCATGGGTAAATTTTGAAAGTCTCTGGCGGCTGGAATGTCGAGCAAGCGTTCATGCACCCAACTGCCAGCTGGAATGTCGACTTTGGCATTGCCAATCTTGACGTTGTAGCGAATGACAGCTTGACCAGCTGCAATGGCACTTAAGGCAACTTTGTGTCCTTGCGGCACAGCATTCAATAAGACCAGGCTGTCTTGGGACAAACCTTTTCGAACTCGATCTCCCAGCTTCAAACCTCCCGCCGTCACCACAATGGCGACGTTGTCTGCAGGGTGCATCACAATGCTTGAATAAATGTCAGGGTTCACGAGATCAATGATAGCGTGTCGTCCTCATAGAATGACACAGACTAACCCGAACAAACCCTATGACCACCACCCACCACACCCCCACCGTTGTGAAACTGCAAGTCATTCCCGTCGCAGGCAGGGACAGCATGCTGTTGAACCTCAGCGGCGCTCATGGCCCCTTCTTCACACGCAACATCTTGATCCTGACCGACTCTAGCGGCAACACCGGCATTGGCGAAGTACCGGGTGGCGAGAAAATTCGCAAAACACTGGAAGACGCTTGCCCTTGGGTTGAAGGTCAAAGCATTGGCAACGCCAAGAACTTGCTCAACAGCCTGCAACAAAAATTTGCAGATCGCGATGCCGGTGGTCGTGGCAATCAAACCTTTGACTTGCGCGTGGCCATCCATGCAGTCACGGCCATCGAAAGTGCCTTGCTTGATTTATTGGGTCAACATTTGGGCGTGCCTGTGGCAGCGTTGCTGGGGGAGGGACAACAACGCGCCCAAGTTCAGGTCTTGGGCTATTTGTTCTACGTTGCCGATCGGCAAAAAACAGACTTACCCTACAACGCCGAACCCAATGCCAACAACGACTGGCAGCGTTTGCGACATGAAACTGCTCTGACGCCCGAAGCCATCGTGCGCTTGGCGCAAGCGGCACAAGACCGCTATGGCTTTCAAGACTTCAAACTTAAAGGTGGCGCCCTACGCGCCGAAGAAGAAGTCGAGGCCATTGTGGCCTTGCATGAAAAATTCCCAGAAGCGCGCATCACGCTGGACCCCAACGGTGGTTGGTTGCTGAAAGACGCCATTCGTTTGCTGCGCGATCATCGCAACACCATGGCCTATGCTGAAGACCCCTGTGGCGCTGAGGGCGTATTTTCTGGCCGCGAAGTGATGGCCGAATTCAAACGGGCCACAGGGCTACCTACGGCTACCAACATGGTGGCCACAGACTGGCGCGAAATGGCGCACAGCATTCAATTGCAGTCTGTCGACATTCCTTTGGCGGACCCCCACTTCTGGACGCTTCAAGGCTCTGTCCGTGTGGCTCAGTTGTGCCAGATGTACGACCTGACTTGGGGCTCACATTCCAACAACCACTTTGATGTTTCTTTGGCCATGTTCACACACTGTGCGGCAGCAGCCCCTGGCAAAGTCACAGCCATAGACACGCATTGGATTTGGCAAGATGGGCAGTACCTCACACAAGAGCCGCTGCAAATCAAGGGCGGCATGATCGATGTCCCCACGGCACCCGGTTTGGGCGTCAAGCTGAACATGGACGCAGTGGAAGCGGCGCACCAACTTTATTTGCAACACGGCTTGGGCGCGCGCAACGATGCCATGGCCATGCAATATTTGATACCTGGCTGGACCTTCAACCCCAAAATGCCAGCCATGGTCAGATAAACGACTCATTTCAAGGAAGCTTGCATGCTGAACCCCAAAGTGTCTCCCCTCGTATTTCCAAGACTTCTGCTCACAGGTGCCGCAGGGCAATTGGGCCGTGAGTTACGTCCGCGCCTAAAGGCCAACTGCGATGTGCTTCGGGTCAGTGATCAAAATGATTTGGGTATGGCGGCAGTTGGCGAAGAAATTCAAACAGCAGATTTGGCCAATGCATCGGACATGCAAACGCTTCTTAAAGATGTGAATGCCGTCGTCCATTTGGGCGGGGTTTCTACAGAGCAACCCTGGGCGCCCATTTTGGCCAGCAACATTGTGGGCATGGTCAATCTTTATGAAGCGGCACGCTTGCAAGGCACCAAGCGCATCGTATTTGCAAGCTCCAACCACGTCACAGGCTTTTACCGACAAGACGAAGTGGTCAACACCAAAATGCCAACTAAGCCTGATGGTTTTTACGGCCTGTCCAAGGCCTTTGGCGAAGATCTCGCGGAATTGTATTGGGCGCGTTGGGGCATTGAGACTGTGAGTTTGCGCATTGGCTCTTCTTATGCAGAACCCAAAGACAGACGTATGTTGGCCACCTGGCTAAGCTTTGATGATTTAGAGCGCTTGGTGGTCTCTGCACTGACGGCCCCCATCGTGGGTCACACCATCATCTTTGGCATGTCAGACAATCAATCCTCTTGGTGGGACAACACACATGCCAAGCACATTGGCTACCGCGCACTTGATTCTTCGGATGTTTTTAGACACGAAGTTGAAGCACGTCAACCGCACATTGACAGACATGACAAGGCCGCACTTTTCCAAGGCGGTGATTTTGTCAAAATCGCACCTCACGGCGAATAAGCACTGCCGTGCGCTCATCCTTGTTAAAGCCCGGAAAGACCTCATTGACAGTCAGGAATATTGATAAATATCAACAATATCAATAAGTTATATATTTAGCACTCCCTCTAAGAGAGTGCTAAAATCCGAACTATTATGGAAAGGAGTTCTGGTATGACAAACCTAGCTGGATCCCTCGACACTGCACTCACCCTGAAGAATCCATGGGCCGTAGTGCCTTCGTTGGGGCACCTCGATGCCTATATTTCTGCGGTCAACCGCATGCCCATGCTCACCCTCGAGCAAGAGCAAGAGTTTGCGCGCAAACTGAAAAACGAAAACGACCTAGAAGCCGCTGGTAAGTTAGTGCTCTCACACTTGCGCGTGGTGGTTTCTGTGGCACGTCAATATTTAGGCTACGGCCTGCCCCATGCCGACCTCATTCAAGAGGGCAACATCGGTTTGATGAAAGCCGTCAAACGCTTTGACCCCGATCAAGGCGTGCGCTTGGTGAGCTACGCCATGCACTGGATCAAGGCCGAAATTCACGAGTACATCTTGAAAAACTGGCGCATGGTCAAGGTGGCCACCACCAAGGCACAGCGCAAATTGTTTTTCAACCTGCGCTCCATGAAGCAAGGCATGAAAGCCGAGGCCGATGAAGCCACTGGCACACACCGTGAAACCTTGACTGCTTCTCAAATTGACAGCATGGCCAAAGACCTGAACGTCAAACGCGAAGAAGTGATGGAAATGGAAACGCGCATGTCGGGCGGTGATGTGCTGCTAGACCCATCACCCTCAGACGATGGCGAAGTGGCCTATGGCCCAATTGCCTACTTGGCAGATGCTCACCACGAACCCACCGCCATGATCGAAGCGCACCAGCGCGACCTGATGGCCAGCGATGGCATTGCCACAGCCCTTGCGTCGCTTGATGAACGCAGCCGCAGAATTGTGGAAGAGCGCTGGCTCAAAGTGAACGACGATGGCTCGGGCGGCCTGACCCTGCATGACTTGGCCGATGAGTTTGGCGTAAGCGCAGAGCGCATTCGCCAAATTGAAGTGGCAGCCATGAAAAAGATGAAATCGGCTTTGATGGAATACGCTGAGGCTTAAGCTAGGGCGTGAATCCAAAGCCAACTGCATGGCTCTTCATGCCAGTCCGAAAGCTGGTCATTCATTCACTTGCTTTCCTTGCTCATCAGTTGATGATTCAGTTAAGTGAATGCATAATCAAATTTCAACTTCTAGGATGGTCCCATGCTACTTTCAGCCGTCATTACCGAAGCAGAAGAGGGTGGGTTTGTTGCACTTAACCCAGAAACTGGCACTACGACTCAGGGCGAAAGCCTAGAAGAAGCCATGGAAAACTTAAAGGAGGCAACAAGCTTGTACCTTCAAGAATTTCCCATGAAAATTCAAACACCTCCCGTCTTAACCACATTCGAAGTTTCGCATGCCTAAATTTCCGGGCCTCTCTGGCTCGGACATCATTAAAGCATTGCAAAAACTTGGTTTTCACGTCATCAGGCAATCAGGTAGCCACATTGTTTTAAAACGCAATGGCATAGGCTGCGTTGTCCCCAATCACAAAGAAGTCAAAATAGGCACTGTGAACGGACTTTTGAGACAAGCGGGTATCAGCGCCAAGGAATTTGAAAGCGCTCTTTACAGCTAACAAGCCTGAATTAGAAATTGCTTATTTCAACAACAACTTGAAATCATCGGCCAGTGCTTGTGCGCCCATGCCATAGCGGTTGAACAACCGCACCCTGCCCTGTGTGTCAAAGGTATAGCTACCCGCAGAGTGGTCCATGGTGTAGCTGGTAGGTGTTTTGCCTTCCACCCGCTTGAAATAAATTTTGAACTCTTTGGCAATGGCCGGCAATTGCTCTTGCGTAGGCCTTAAGGCTACAAAGCTGGCATCAAAATTCTCAATATAAGCTTTCAACAATTCTGTTGTGTCTCGCTCAGGGTCAACCGTGACAAACACAGCCTGGAGTTTGTCGCCGTCAGGGCCTAACAAGCGCTTCACTTCAGCCAACTCTTGCATGGTAGTAGGACACACATCAGGGCATTGGGTGTAGCCAAAGAACACCACCACCAACTTGCCTGAAAAGTCTTTCAGCTTGCGCACCTGGCCGTTTTGATCAGGCAGGTTCAACTCTTTGGCGTAATCGGCACCGGTGATGTCAACGGCTTTGAATGCGGGCTTGGGTTCTGAACAAGCACTCAGCCCCACCAAAGATAACGCCAAAGCAAAGGCGCCAAATAACCTAAACCAAGAGGCAAAGAAACGTGTGCTGTTGAACATGAGAATCTTGGCTCGCATTAAAACAAATAGTGATCGACCAACAAGGCCGCAAACAACACACTCAAATGAATGAGTGAAAATTTAAAGGTCTTGCGCGCCAACTCATCAGAGTAATTGCGCCACAAGGCCCAAGCATAGCCAATGAACATGACGCTCAAAATCACAGCGGCAGCAAGGTACAACCAAGAACTCATGCCATAAGCAAAGGGCATGAGGCAAGAAGCCATGAGCACAATGGTGTAAAGCAAAACTTGAAGACGCGTAAATTCATTGCCGTGGGTCACTGGCAACATGGGCAAGCCCGACTTGCGATAGTCTTCTACACGGTACAAAGCCAGCGCCCAAAAATGCGGTGGTGTCCACAAGAAAATAATCAAGAAAAGAATGAGTGCTTCAGGACCCACATCGTTTGTCATGGCGGCCCATCCGAGCACGGGCGGCATAGCACCTGATGCGCCACCAATCACAATATTTTGCGGCGTCAGTGGCTTCAAGATCACGGTATAAATGATGGCGTAGCCCACAAAGGTGGCAAAGGTGAGCCACATGGTGAGCGGGTTGACTGCATAGTACAAAATAGCCGAGCCAATGCTGCACAGCACAGCAGAAAACAGCAGAGCTTGCATGTCGCTCAATTGACCCTTGGCCGTGGGGCGCCAAGACGTGCGTTTCATTTGAGCATCAATGGTCTTTTCAACCAAGCAATTGAAAGCAGCAGCAGCACCTGCTACCAACCAAATACCCACACAAGCAATGAAGCCCAATTGCACTTCTTTCCATGTGGGCACACCCGGCACAGCCAAGACCATACCAATAAGAGCACAAAACACAATGAGTTGCACCACCCGCGGCTTCATGAGCGCGTAGTACTGACGCCAAGGTGAGCCAGCTTGTAATTCGGCAGCGGTGCTCATGCGGCAGGCCTTCTAAAAAAATTATTCTTGATCATCTTTGAATTTTGCTTCGGCTCAGCATGTAGGTAAGGGTCATCATCAGAGCACCCGCGCCGCCGGTGTGCGCAACAGCTGCTAGCAAGGGCCAATCTAACACGACGTTGGACAAGCCAGTGATCAATTGAAGAGTTAACAAAGCAAATAAAACGCGCGTGAGGCCAGGCAGGATGTCAGCTTTTTTAAACTGCCACAGCATGATGGCAGCAAAAGAAAACACGAACAAAGCCATGAGCCTGTGCACAAAGTGAATTGAAACCAAGGCCTCCATGGGCAAGTATTGTCCCTTTGAGTCAATGCCTAAGCCGCGCCAAATTTCAAAACCTTGGAAGTTCCAAGCTGGCCACCACTGGCCATTGCAATCTGGAAAGCCAGTACACGCCAGCACGGCGTAATTGGTGCTGACCCAAGCGCCAAAAGCAATTTGAAGTGTGAGGAAAGCAGCAGCAGCCCAAATGAGTTGGCGGTGAAATTTGCCAATGGTCTGGCGCTGCGATGACGGCTTCCAAGCCACTTGTGCAGACAGCAACACCAGCAAACCAATGCCGCCCAACAAGTGCAAAGTGACAATGGCGGGAGATAGTTTCAGGGTCACTGTGAGCGCGCCAAAAGCGCCCTGCATGCAAACCCAAAACAAAGTGAGCCATGCCCAAAAGGGTTTCACCTGCCATGCGCCGTTAAAAGAAAATTGCCCTTTCCAACGCTGCCAAGTGCTGCTAAGCGCCAACACCAAAATTAAAAAACCCACCGCCATGGCCAAGTAGCGGTGAATCATTTCGTCACAGGGCCTGTGGGCATGGCAGTTTGCGCGGCATCAATGTGCGCTACAGCACCGATGGGGCTGGCACTGCCATAACAACCCGGCCAATCGGGGCATCCCAAACCAGAGTCGGTAAGCCGGGTGAAAGATCCAAACAAAACCAAATCGAAAGTGAGAAACAAAGTAAGTACCGTGATGGCGCGTAATTTGGAGTTCACAGGCTGGTTTCGACTGCTGTACAAAGTCCACGCCAAGGGCAGCAGCGCAATGAGCACGCCCATGCCCAGCAATCGCAGGGTGGGTGAGAGGTTGTACAAGTCGACTTCGGTCATTGGTTTAACGGCCTGGTGTGTCCCAAAATGCAGAAGCACGCAACAGTTTGTCTAAGTCTTTTTTGGCTTTGGCAGCAGCCGCCAAATCGATGCCAGGCGGAAAGCGCATCATCCAATTGCCCATGGGATCAACCACATACAAATGCTCGGACAATTGCCGGCCCGCAGAGGGCTGCAGCCACTCAGCAATACTTTGCGAACTCATTCTCAAGACAGTGGCTTGCGACAAGGCCGGCATGAGCTTTTCATCGACCGGCGAATCACCCGTGACCAACCACACCCATTCGATGCGATCTTTTTCTTTGCCCAAGGACTCGCGCAATTGACGCTGAAAATACAAGTGCTTTTGACAAGCCTCATTGCATGTCGCATCGGCCACACTGACCAACAACCATTGACCCTTAAGTGAATTCAAAGCCACTTTCTCGCCATTGAGCTTTGAAACCTCAAGCGCAGGGAAGGTACGCTGCGGCTGAATGAGTTCGCCATGGTTGCGCCGGCCCTCAGGGCGAATGACGTAATAAGTGAAGTAAGACGCAATGACAGGCGATGCACACACCAACAACACGGCCAACATTTTCCAGCGCCCTGCGCGCGTGCGCTTCTCATCCACCAACACGACATCATTCGGGTTGGGCAGGGTGTGAACCGTCATGCTCAAGGGAGCGTCTTCCCGTTGGGCGCGTTCAGC
Source organism: Limnohabitans sp. (assembly GCA_021300495.1). Taxonomy (GTDB): domain Bacteria; phylum Pseudomonadota; class Gammaproteobacteria; order Burkholderiales; family Burkholderiaceae_C; genus Limnohabitans_A. The sequence goes on from JAJTDK010000023.1 coordinate 9,673, forward strand.
TGGCGACAGTGACTTTGGATTTGAAACGGGGTCGGACAATTTGGAACCAGACATAAAGCAATGCAATCAAAAGCGCCAATCCAAACCATTGGAAGGCATAACCGTAGTGTTTCTCAACACCTGTTGCGGCCTGTGGCCATTCACGCAGCAAGCCTTCAGAGGCCGCACCCATTTGAATGACTGAGATTTCCAACAAGGGCAAGCCAGTCTCAACACGAAAATCTTGCAGATCTAGATTTTGCCGTATTACTGTCTTGGCTTCCTCGCCCAGCGCATAAAGCTTGGATGGCGGCAAGGCTATCAAACCATTGACTACAACCGCACCCGAGGGCGTTTGAATGGCAGGCAAACGCGTGCGGTCGGTAAAGTCTCGTCCGACCCATCCGCGTTGCACCAAGACCACGGTGCCTGTGGCTTGCAATTTGATGGGCGTCATGACGTAAAAACCAGGGCGTGCGTTCATTTGGCGGTTGTCCAAATAGACGGTGTATTTGTCTAACCACTCGCCTTCCAATTGAATGGGCCGGTGCAACAACCCAGCACGATTGCCTTCTGTGTCTTGGCGGCTTCCTAAAAATGAGCCTTCAAGAACTGGCATTTGGCCCTTTTGGGTGATCTCAGCCTGCCAATCAAGCTTGGTCTGAGCCCTGCCCAATTGCCAAAAACCCAATGAACTCGTGATACCGACACACACCAGCGCCAATAAGAACCACAACACCGATTGAAGGCGTGAGTTCTTTTTCAAATGCGCTGAAAATGCCGACCAACTCATCCGATAATTCCATTCATGAAAATAATAGTTGCACTTGCATTCCTTGCCATTTTGGCAAGCCTAGCCTCCGCCCTCTTTTACATGATGCGCGGCGGCGTCAAAGACACCTCTGATGGGGCCGATACGCCGCTGGCCCCTAAAGGCAACATGGTGAAGGCTTTGGCCTTTCGCGTGGGGCTCTCCATTGTGCTTTTCATCTGTATCTTGATTGCCTGGAAGTTGGGCTACATCCAACCCTCAGGCATTCCGCCAGGCGCCTAATTCACAAAAAAAGCGCCCATAGGCGCTTTTTTGTTGCCAAGCAAAACCAAATTACATCCAGTAAACCAAGATGTACAGGCCAAGCCAGACCACATCCACAAAGTGCCAGTACCAAGCCGCACCTTCAAAACCGAAGTGACGGTCTTTGGTGAAATGACCCTTTTGCAAACGCAGCGTAATGAACAACAGCATGAGCATGCCAATGAACACGTGGAAGCCGTGAAAGCCCGTGAGCATGTAGAAGGTAGAGCCATAAACACCTGAGCTCAACTTCAAATTCAGATCGCCCCATGCGTGGGCATATTCGTAACCTTGCACGAACAAAAACACCAAGCCCAAAATAACCGTCATCCACATGAACTTGATGGTTTTGCTGCGGTCGCCATGCTGCAACGCGTGGTGCGCAATGGTTAAAGTGACACCAGAAGTTAGCAACAGGGCAGTGTTGATGGTGGGCAACCAGAAAGGACCCATGGTTTGGAAGGGCTCAACAATGCCAGCAGGAGAAGCTGTTGCACCAGCAACCACCGAGGGCCAAACCGCTTTGAAGTCAGGCCACAAAAGTGCGTTTTCTAAGCTGCCCAAGGCAGGCAAAGAGTGCGAACGTGCCCACCATAAAGCGGTGAAGAAGGCACCGAAGAACATCACTTCAGAGAAGATGAACCACGTCATGCTCCAGCGGTATGACAAATCAATCTTGTGACCAAACTGCCCGCTTTCGCTTTCGTGGATGGCCTCACTGAACCACTGATACAAGACCACCAAAAACCAAATCAGACCTGCGAACAGCGAGTATTTACCCCACTCCTCGCCATTGATCCATTGGCCTGCGCCCAGGATCAACAAGAACAATCCAAACGCAGCCATGGCTGGATGCCGTGATGGATGGGGCACATAGTAATAAGGCGTTGTGCCGTGTGCTGTAGAACTCATACTTGCTCCTGCTCTCTCTTAAACCAAATCTGTCTCAAAAAATTACAAAGTGATGGGCTGTGCCACCACCCAATTGACCAAGGCAATTAAGCCCAAAACAAAAATCAGCGCCAAACATATGCCAACCACAATCACATGAAAAGGGTTGAGCTTGGCCATGTCTGCGTGACTCTCGCTGTTTTTCCTAATGCCGATGAAAGACCAAAGCACCGCTTGCACGGTGCGAAAAATTGACATCTCACCACCGCTCATGAACCCACCTTTGGTGAGATCAACGCAGCTGGAACTGCTGCGACTGGCGTAGAGCTTGGCGCAGGGGGCGTTTTGCCACCCACTTCAAAAAATGTGTACGACAAGGTAATGGTGGTCACATCTTTAGAAAGCTTAGGGTCAATCACAAAGGCAACAGGCCACTCTTTCTTTTCACCAGGCTCCAGCGTGTACTGGTTAAAGCAAAAGCACTCCAACTTATTAAAGTGCGATGCAGCTTGATTGGGGGCATAACTGGGAATGGCTTGGGCAGCCATGCGGCGGTTTTGCACATTTTGAAATTGGTACATCACCGTGGCGAGCTCACCAGGGTGAACTTGCACTGAACGCTGCGCTGGCTTGAAGTCCCAAGGCCCCCGTGCGTTAGCATCAAACTCGACCGTGATGGTGCGCGAATAATCAACTTGCGTGTTGCCGACCTTGACGTCTTTGCCTGCAGCGCCATTGCCAGGCACTTGGCGCTCTGACAGCGACAAAATGTTGATGCCAGTCAGCTCACAGATGTGTTTGTAAATAGGAATGAGCGCATACCCAAAGGCAAACATACCGGCCGCAACAATGGCCAGTTTGCTGACCATTTTGATATTTTCGCGGTAGAGGCTCATGCTGCTGGCTTGAAATGATGAGGGCTTATTTGGCGGTAAGCAGAATCATTTTGGCCAAGAAACCGACAAAGAAAACCAAGGCTACCGAGGCCAAGATGAGGCCCAAGCGCGCGTTGCTTTTCTTTTGTTCAGGTGTTGTGGACATGATGTTTGAATGCTTCTATTAGCCAATCACGCGGGTTGCCGTGGCATCCAGCTTGGGTGGGTTTTCAAAGGTGTGGAAAGGTGCAGGAGAAGGTACTTCCCACTCCAAGCCTTCAGCCGCTTCCCATGGTTTTTGAGCTGCCTTTTCGCCCTTGCCGCGCATGCAAGGCAGCACCACGAACAAGAAGAAGTAAACCTGTGCAAAACCGAAGAAGAAACCACCCACAGAGGCAATGGCGTTGAAATCGGCAAACTGCATGGGGTAGTCGGCGTAGCGACGCGGCATACCGGCCAAGCCCAGGAAGTGCATGGGGAAAAAGGTGACGTTGAAGGAGATCAGTGACCACCAGAAGTGCAGCTTGCCGCGACCTTCGTTGTACATCACACCCGTCCACTTAGGCAGCCAATAGTAGACACCCGAGAACATGGCAAACAAGGAGCCTGCCACCAACACGTAGTGGAAGTGTGCCACCACGTAATAAGTGTCTTGCAATTGAATGTCGATAGGCGCCATGGCCAAAATCAAGCCCGTAAAGCCGCCCATGGTGAACACAAAGATGAAGCCAATGGCAAACAACATGGGTGTTTCAAAGGTCATGGAGCCGCGCCACATGGTGGCAATCCAGTTGAAGATTTTCACAGCAGTAGGCACCGCAATCAACATGGTGGCGTACATGAAGAACAACTGGCCAGTCACTGGCATGCCGGTTGTAAACATGTGGTGAGCCCACACAATGAACGACAAAATGGCAATGGAAGAAGTGGCATACACCATGGAGGCATAACCGAACAACTTTTTGCGTGAGAACGCAGGAACCACCTGGCTGATGATGCCGAAGGCCGGCAAGATCATGATGTACACCTCGGGGTGACCGAAGAACCAGAAAATATGTTGGTACATGACGGGGTCGCCGCCGCCAGCTGGGTTGAAGAAGCTGGTACCGAAGTGACGGTCAGTGAGCGTCATGGTGATGGCGCCAGCCAACACAGGCATAACAGCAATCAGCAAGTACGCCGTAATGAGCCATGTCCAAGCAAACATGGGCATCTTCATGAGCGTCATACCAGGGGCGCGCATGTTCAAAATGGTGACGATGATGTTGATGGAGCCCATGATGGACGAGGCGCCCAAGATGTGCAGTGCAAAAATGCCAGCGTCCATAGACGGGCCCATTTGCAATGTCAAGGGTGCATACAAAGTCCAACCTGCAGCAGGTGCGCCACCAGGCATGAAAAAGGAGCCTGCCAACATGACAGCGGCTGGAATCATGAGCCAAAAGCTGAAGTTGTTCATGCGGGCAAAGGCCATGTCGGCCGCGCCAATTTGCAAAGGAATCATCCAGTTTGCAAAGCCCACAAAGGCCGGCATGATGGCGCCAAACACCATGATCAAACCGTGCATGGTGGTGAGTTGATTGAACAACTCAGGGTTGACCAATTGCAAACCTGGCTGATACAACTCAACGCGAATGAGCAGGGCCAAAATGCCGCCGATCATGAGCATGGTGAAGCTGAACAACAAGTACAAAGTACCGATGTCTTTGTGGTTGGTCGCAAACACCCAACGGCGCCAGCCTTCTGGGGCACCATGGTGGTCGTCGTGACCGTGGGCATGATCGTGAGGATGTAGAACTGCGCTCATCTTGAATTCCTTTAAATACTTTTCAAAGTACCAAATTACTTGCGGGCGGCCAGCACTTCAGCCGGTTGCACCACTTGCCCAGTCTTGTTGGACCAATTGTTTTTCGTGAAAGTGATCACTGCCGCAATTTCAGTGTCGGACAGTTGTTTCCATGCAGGCATGGCTTGGTTGTTTTGGCCGTTCAATAAAACCATGATTTGTTTGGTTTTGTCAGCATCGAGCACCACGGCAGCACCGTCAAGCGCTTTGATGGGGCCGACGGCCTTGCCAGCAGCTTGGTGACATGCAACGCAATTGGCTGCGTAAACTTTTTCACCCCGCTTGATTGAATCTTCCAATGCCCAAACTTTGGTGGGGTCATCGGCTTTGGCGGCCATTTTCTTTTTCTCAGCATCGACCCATTTTGTGTAGTCTTCAGCCGAGACAACCTTCACATGAATCGGCATGTAGGCGTGCTCTTTGCCGCACAACTCTTGACACTGGCCGTAGAAATCGCCGACGCGCTCTGCACGGAACCATGTGTCTCGCACAAATCCAGGAATGGCATCTTGTTTAACGCCCAAAGAAGGCACCGCGAAAGCGTGAATCACATCGTTTGCAGTGGTGATGACGCGGACTTTTTTGCCCACGGGCACCACTAAGGCGTTGTCGACCTTCAACAGGTAATTGTCGCCAGCAGGTTTGCCTGCATTGGACATTTCGCGATGCGAATTGTCCAAAGTAGAAATGAAGCCGATGCCTTCACCTTCGCCCTTGATGTAGTCATAGCCCCACTTCCACTGGTAGCCAGTGGCTTTGACGGTGAGGTCGGCATTGGTGGTGTCTTTGGAGGCCACCAAAACCTTGGTAGCAGGCAATGCCATCAAGATCACGATGATGAACGGCACGATGGTCCAAATGATTTCAACCGTCATGGACTCATGAAACGTGGCGGGCTTGTGACCCACTGATTTGCGGTGCTTCCAAATGGAATAAAACATGACAGCAAAAACAGCCACAAAAATGACTGTGCACAAGACCATCATGAACACATGAAGCGAGTGTTGCTCTTCGGCAATTTTGGAGGCGGCGGGATGAAAGTCCAATTGATTGACAGCGGGGCCGCCAGGCAAATCGTTAACGGCGTAGGCTGCAGTTGCGGCCCATGCACCAGCCCAAATACCTGCTTTGCTTAGCAAAGAGGACAATGCTTTGGAAATACTCTTCATAGTTTTCACAAACTTCCAAGTTTCAAATGAAACCACTACAGTTATAAAAAGGAATGCTCAGTGTTACACCGATGACCGCTCAAATGAGCAAAGAGATTCGGGTTAACGCGAGGAATTTTAACCGAGTTGAAGGCCTAGTTTGAGCTTTATCAAACTTGATCGTGTTTCTTTTGGGGGTTTTGAAGCATTTGACGCATGTCATCCAAGTCAATTTCACTTTTTGAGGTTATTTTGACGCGCGCTTGTGGCTTCAGTGCATGACCATAAACTACCTCGAAAGTGAGCGCCAATCGGCCTTCCGAGTCAATTTGGGCCAATGACAAAAGGGCATTTTGGAAATTTTTGTACCAATTTTTGCCACGCAATCCCTCAAATCTGCTGACGTGAAAATTACGCCCTAATCTACGCAAATCTTCAACAAGCTTTTCTGGATTGACGTAAGTCAAGGTGATCTTTTCCATGTCCATCACAGGTTCTGCAAATCCTGCGTGCACCAGCATGTCGCCCCAGTCGTGCATGTCGGTAAACTCATGCGATGGCATGGGCCAGCCCATGCGCGCATAAACCGTTCTTAATTCTTGCAGGGTGTCAGGGCCTAAACAAGAAAACATCAAGAAACCATCGACCGCCAAGACACGATGCCAATCGGCCAATAAGGTTTGCGGATCTGCCGCTTGGTGAAGCAGCATATTGGCCCAGACCATGTCCATGCTGTGAGGTTTCAAAGGAGCCGTTTTTAATTTCGACTGAAACCACGCCGAGGGCTTCCACCAGGGCGCTGATGCATTGGATTGAACCCACTCCCCTTCACCTTTTCGATCGGCCGACAAATACCCAATGGCCTGGGGGTAGCGCTTTTGTAACAAGGCCAAGCCATTGAGGCCTGCGCGAATCGGGTTCCAACAAACCCAGGACTTAGGTTGTAAGCGAATGAATTCAAGTCTTTCTTCCATTCGCCTTGCCACTTCTTCGTGCAGCCAAGGCGAAGTCACGCTGCTTGGTTTGTAGGGCTTTGGGCCCAAAGCCAATGTCGCCCATCTGCGGGCCGCAGCGGGGTCTAGGCTTGGGGGTCGTTCTTGGGGCATGCGATTGAAAGCAATTTGAAAATCTATTTGTCCAGTACGCCAAGTATATTGATTTGCAATGTACCTCCCTAGTCAATGCGCCATTTGCAAAGCCTGGCCATCCCATGCCATTTGCGATGCGTGTGTGGCGGCATTTGGCCAACCCGTCTCAAGGTGCCAAAAGTGCGCTGCCGAATCAGCCCTCAAAATTTGCAGCGCATGCCTTCAAAACCCACCGGCCCTCAATGCGTGTTGGGCGGCCATGTCTTACACATGGCCATGGGTGTCGCTCATTGCTCAGTTCAAATTTCAAAGCCAACCCGGATGGGCAAGGCATTTTGCGTTGTTGATGCACAGTACACCCTTCGTGGCAGACGCCCTTGAGCTAGCGCAAGTGCTGATCCCCATTCCACTGTCGTTCAAGCGCCTGTCTGAAAGGGGCTTTAACCAATCCTTGGTGTTGTCGCAGCAATTGAGCCGTGAAAAAACACACCCCAGCAGCTTACTGAGAATGCGCAACACCCTGGCACAAAGCTCCCTGCCCCGAAATGAAAGACTGACCAACTTGAAAGGCGCATTCGTTGTAGCCCCGCTCATGGCAGCCAAGCTCAGAGGACAACGCATCTTGCTCATCGACGATGTCATGACCAGTGGCGCCACGCTCAATGCAGCTGCACAGGTTTTAAAGCAAGCCGGCGCTGCTCACGTTTCAGCCTTGGTCTTTGCCAGAACACCCGCCTAAAGCAACGACAATAGCTACATGTTTCAAATTGTTTTGGTTGAACCTGAAATTCCGCCCAACACGGGCAATGTGATTCGCCTTGCGGCCAACACAGGTTGTGCCTTGCACCTCATAGAGCCGCTGGGGTTTTCCATGGAAGACAAGCACATGCGGCGCGCAGGTCTTGACTATCACGAGTACGCCAAGGTCAAGCGCCATGCCAACTGGGCCGAATTTTTAGCTGCTGAACAGCCCAACTTAGCGCGCATGTTTGCCCTCACCACACGCGGCACACGTTATGTGCAAGACACATCATTTCAAAAAGGCGATTGGTTGGTGTTTGGCGCCGAGACGCGCGGCCTAGCGCCTGAGTTGCGCGAAAGCTTTGCACCCGAAAATCGATTGAAGCTACCCATGCTTGAAGGACAGCGCAGCTTGAACTTGTCCAACAGTGTGGCGGTCACGGTGTATGAAGCATGGCGGCAAAATGCTTTTGCCAAGCTCCCTTAGCTCTTTGACCAGCGTAGTTTATTTAAACGTAATAACGCGCCAAAGATTCTGCAATGCAAGCGGGCTTTTCTGAGCCCTCGCGCTCGATGCTCATCTCCCATGTGAATTGCATGCCATTGCCATCGATGGGCACGGCGTTCAACAATTTCATATGGCCGCGCAACTTGCTACCCACCGGCACCGGCGATGTGAAGCGGACTTTGTTCAAGCCATAGTTCACGCCCATGCGCACATTTTCGATTTTGATGGCGCTTTGCGACAACTTCGGAATGAGCGACAAGGTCAAAAAACCATGCGCAATGGGCGCGCCAAATGGACCCGCCTTGGCTTTTTCGACATCGATGTGAATCCATTGATGATCGCCCGTAGCCTCGGCAAACATGTTGACTTGCTCTTGCGTGATTTCGGTCCATGGCGAAACTGCCACAGTTTGGCCAATGCACGCTGCGAGTTCTTGAAGTGTTTGAAATATTTTCATAGGATGCACTCTAACCAGCTTTTCATCAGAGATCAATCACGACATTACCTAGTTGGCCGGCTTCAACGGCTTCGTGGGCTTGCACAATTTGATCCAACCGATTGAGTTAAACAACAAGGGGCGAAATGTCAATGGAATATCGCCCACCACATTGGAGCCATAACCAATCAATTGTCCATGCGGCGCTAGGCCACCTTGGGTGACCCACTGCGATGCCGTTGCAAAGTCCATGTCAATGATCACATCGACACCGCGGCCGCCACTGAACGCTTTCAAGCGCTCAAGCACTGGCTCTGTTTTGTAAAAAATGGTTTCAATAGCACCTGCGGCCTTGGCATGCACGGCCTTCTGTTCTGAGCCCACTGTGCCAATGACTTGACCGCCGTATTGCGTCACCAGTTGGGTGATGTAGTGCCCCACGGCAGACGACGCACCCGTGACCAACACTTTTTTACCACGCAGGCTTTCGTTTCCAGCTAAATGCACCGCTTGGACCGCTGTCAAACCAGGAATGCCCATGCATGCGCCTGCTGCAAAATCGGTGTTGTCTGGTAATTTCACGGCTTGGGTTGTAGGCAACACAATGAATTCGGAAGCGGTGCCGTGAGGACGCTGCCACTGCGCATTCCAAATCCAAACACGCTCGCCCACACGCTGCTTTGAAACACCCTCGCCTACCGCTTCAATGATGCCGGCACCATCGCTGTGCGGCACCACCCATGGATCGGTTAGGGGCTTTGCTCGGCGCGATTTCACATCGGAAGGGTTGACGCCCGAGGTCGCCAATCGAACACATACTTCGCCTGCACCGGGTGCCTTGAGGGGCAAGGTCCCCAGCACCATCACATCGCGAGCCTCACCATTTTTTTCATACCAAGCGGCACGTGTTGTCAAAGTCGAGCTCATTCCAGAATCCTTAAACGCGTTCCAAAATCACGGCAATGCCCTGACCCACGCCAATGCACATGGTGCACAGCGCATAACGGCCGCCCGTGGCATGCAAACGGTTCACAGCGGTGGTGGCCAAACGCGCACCCGATGCACCCAATGGATGACCCAAAGCAATAGCGCCGCCCCATGCATTGACGCGCTCGTCGTCGTCTTTCAAACCCAACATGCGCAAGACAGCCAAGCCCTGCGCAGCAAATGCTTCGTTCAATTCGATCACATCGATTTGGTCTAAGCTGAGGCCTGTTTGTGCCAGCACTTTTAAGGTTGCAGGTGCAGGGCCAATGCCCATGACGCGGGGCGCCACGCCGGCAGTGGCCATGCCCACCACACGCGCTTTGGGCGTGAGGCCATATTTGCCCGCCAGCGTTTCATTGGCCAACAACAAGGCGCATGAGCCATCGTTCACACCACTGGCATTGCCAGCGGTCACGGTGCCATCGGGGCGCACCACGCCTTTGAGTTTGGCCAAGGATTCCATGCTGGTTTCGCGCGGATGCTCGTCCTTGTCGACCACAATGGCATCGCCCTTTTTCTGAGGAATGGTGACCGCCGTAATTTCGCGCGCCAAGTGGCCCGCCTTTTGCGCCGCCACGGCTTTCATTTGGCTGGCTAAGGCCATGCGGTCTTGTGCTTCGCGTTCAATTTTGTAATCGTTGGCCACGTTTTCGGCAGTCTCAGGCATGGAGTCCACGCCGTATTTTTCTTTCATCAATTTATTGACAAAGCGCCAGCCAATGGTGGTGTCATACACTGCGTTGTTGCGGCTAAAAGCTGTCTCAGCTTTGGGCATCACGAAGGGCGCGCGGCTCATGCTTTCAACGCCGCCTGCAATCATCAAACCAGCTTCTCCCGATTTGATGGCACGCGCAGCAGAACCGACGGCATCCAAACCTGAACCGCACAAACGGTTCAAAGTGGCACCCGGCACATCAATCGGCAAACCTGCCAACAAACTGCTCATGTGCGCCACGTTGCGGTTGTCTTCACCCGCTTGATTGGCGTTGCCATAAAAAACATCTGTCACGGCAGCCCAATCAACTTGCGGGTTGCGGGCCATCAAGGCTCGCAAAGGAATGGCGCCAAGGTCATCTGTGCGAATGCTGGACAAAGCGCCACCGTATCGACCGAAAGGGGTCCGGATGGCATCGCAAATAAAGGCTTGTGTGATGTTGCTGCTCATGGTTTTACTTTTAAAGAGTTCGTCATTTCAAGAATCATGCAATATAGTGCATGTCCCGACTTAATTCAAGCCCTGATTCCACCTAGGCGACAATCGGCGCATGCTGATACAACCTTCTCAAGCCGATGTGCGGCGATTTTTTTGTGGAGCTTATGCCAAATCTCGGTCTGGGTCCAAACTGGAACCCATTGAAATTTTGGCCAGCCAGTGGATCGATGAGCATCCCGAATACCACGCCGAATTGGCAGATGTCGATGCCGCATTGGCCAACATGCTTTTGGTGGATCCGAACCGCGACAATCCTTTTTTGCACCTGTCAATGCACTTGTCGATCAGCGAACAGTGCAGCATTGATCAGCCACGCGGTATTCGCCAAGCCGTTGAATTGTTGAGTCACAAAAAGCAATCCTTGCACGAAGCTCATCACGCCACGATGGAATGCTTGGGTCGCATGATTTTTGAAAGCCAGAGAGCCGGCAAAATGCCGGATGGCCAAATTTACATTGACTGCGTGCAAAGGCACGCAACAAAAGACTGAGAAGAATTAGCGGAATTTAGACTGCGGAACAGTTTTCAGTTCGCCATCCAAAGACCCGATGTAGGCAGACAGGGCCTTCAATTCGTTGTTGGTGTATTGCTTGGCAATGCCACCCATGACGCCATTTGCGCGGCCCCAAGTGGCTTGGTTTTCGGTTTTGTAAGACTTCAAAGCCACGAACAAGAAATCTTTGTGCTGACCGGCAATTTTGGGATAGCTAGGGTCAATAGGCTTAGAAAAGCTCTCGCCGTGACAAGACACACAAGCGCCTTTTTTCAGTAACTCGGCAACTTTGGCGTCGGGGGCTTTGGCCACCACGGGTGCTGCGCCTTGAACCACGCCATGTTGAGCGTAATAAGCTGAAATATCAGCAATGTCTTGGTCAGTCAGGCTGGTGGCAATACCGCGCATGGTGGGGTGCTTGCGGTCGCCTTTTTTATAGGCGTTCAAAGAAGAAGCAATGTACTTTTCAGTTTGACCCGAGATCATAGGAACGCGGTACACCTCGGGGAAGCTGGCCTGGTAGCCTTTAATGCCGTGGCAACCAATGCACATGGCAATCTTGGCTTCGCCGGCCTTGGCGTTGCCCTGCACGTCTTGTGCGTGGGCTGTGAAAACGGTCGCTGAAGCGACAGTTAAAGCGATCAATGAGGATAACAAAGCGTTCATTTTGCGAGCACAATCAAACTAAGACTGATGAAAATCAATGCGGAATTATATCGAGTGAGCCTACTCATTTCTGACATTTCTCATTTCTAATAACTTTTAATCCACTTTTGCAGCCAATTATGAAATTCCAAGGGACCGAAAACTACGTTGCCACGCAAGATTTGAAGCTGGCCGTCAATGCGAAAACTACATCATCAAGGGTGTGTTGTGGCAAGCCTTCACCGCCGATGAGCCTGTGGCCATTTTGATTGATGAGATCGACAAAGCCGACATCGAGTTTCCCAATGACTTGTTGCGTGAAATTGATCGCATGGAGTTTTATTGCTACGAAACTCGTCAACTGATCAAAGCCAAAACTCGTCCTGTGGTGTTTATCACTTCTAACAATGAGAAGGAATTGCCCGACGCTTTCTTGCGCCGCTGCTTCTTCCACTACATCAAGTTCCCAGAAGCCGACACCATGAAGCAAATTGTGGATGTGCACTTCCCCAATTTGAAAAAAGAGCTTCTGGCAGTGGCCTTGAAAAACTTTTACGATGTGCGCGGTTTGCCAGGTTTGAAAAAGAAGCCCTCCACCAGCGAACTGCTCGATTGGCTCAAACTCTTGGTGGCCGAAGACATTCCACTAGAAGCTTTGCAAAGTGCAGACCAAAAAGTGAGTGTGCCGCCATTGGTGGGTGCTTTGCTGAAAAACGAACAAGACGTTAGCTTGTTTGAAAAGTTGGTCTTCATGAACCAACGCAACCGCTGAGAAACATTCAATGGCCCGCAACTTACTTCTTGAAGGCATTTCAGACGCCCTTGGCTTTATCGGTGGCGCTTTGGTGGGCTTTTGGGTGGGCCGATTACTAGGCTGGAATATTTTTGCCGCGGGCTACGGCAACGAAAGCATTGCCGGCATTGTTTTGGTGGGCTTAGGCGGTGGCTTGGGTTTGCAATTGGCTCGCCGCTGGCAAGCCAATCAACAAGCCAAATCAGAGTCTGATCCTGATACAAAAGAAGATCAAAAGAACAAGTGATGAGCTCACCCAATCCTTTTCTTCAAGAAACTCAGCTCTTGGGCAAGCACGTCCAGTTGGTGCCCCTTTCCATGGCGCATCACGATGCCTTGGTTGAAGCCGTGAAGGATGGCGAACTTTGGCGGCATTGGTACACCTTCATTCCCACGCCCGAAAAAATGGCCGACGAAATATCGCGCCGTTTGAACCTGCATCAACAAGGCAGCATGCTGCCCTTCGCCGTATTGCAAGAAGGCAAAGCGGTGGGCATGACCACTTACATGAACATCGACGCTGCCAACAAACGCGTTGAAATTGGCTCTACTTGGTACCGCGCCAATGTGCAGCGCTCTAGTCTCAATACCGAATGCAAACGTCTTTTATTGGCGCATGCCTTTGAGCAACTCAACTGCATCGCGGTCGAATTTAGAACTCATTTTTTCAACCAACAAAGCCGCAATGCCATTGAGCGCTTGGGTGCCAAACTAGATGGCATTTTGCGCAACCATGCCATCAACACACACCCCGATGCCGTAGGCGCACTTCGCGACACTTGCGTTTACAGTATTTTGAACACCGAGTGGCCTTCTGTGAAGGCTCATTTGGATTACCAACTCAGTCGTGCGCGCAAGGCCTAAACCATGCTGATCGATTTCTTTTACACCCTTCGAGCCGCCAAGGTACCGGTGTCTGTTCGTGAGTACCTGAATGTGCTTGAAGCGCTTCAAGCCAACGTGATTGGCCCCGCCTCCGATGCCTGCAGCATTGACGACTTCTATCACCTCAGCCGCACCGTCATGGTGAAAGACGAAAAGCATTACGACAAGTTTGACAAAGCCTTTGGTGCTTACTTCAAAGGCGTCGAGATGCTGACAGACTTCACCAAAGAAGTGCCGCTTGAATGGTTGCAAAAGATTCTAGAAAAAGAACTCACGCCCGAACAAATAGCCGCCATCGAAAAAATGGGCTGGGACGAGCTCATGGAGACATTGAAGAAACGTCTCGAAGAACAAAAAGAGCGCCACGAAGGTGGCAACAAGTGGATTGGCACTGGCGGCACATCGCCTTTTGGCAATGGCGGCCAAAACCCTCAAGGCATTCGCATTGGCGGCAAGGGCGGCCAACGCAGCGCTGTGAAAGTGTGGGAACAACGCGCCTACCGCGACTACGACGACACCCAAGAACTGGGCACACGCAACATCAAAGTGGCATTGCGCAGACTGCGCAAGTTTGCACGCGAAGGCTCGGTTGAAGAACTCGACTTGCCCGACACCATTCGCGCCACAGCCGCCAACGCAGGCTACCTGGACATCAAAATGATTCCCGAGCGCCACAACAACGTGAAAGTGCTGTTGCTGATGGACGTGGGCGGCACCATGGACGACCACATTGCGCGCGTTGAAGAATTGTTTTCTGCCGCCAAAGCAGAGTTCAAGCATTTAGAGTTTTATTACTTCCACAACTGCGTGTACGACTTCATGTGGAAGAACAACAAACGCCGCTATGCCGAAAAGTTTCCAACCTGGGACATCTTGCGCAAGTACAACAAAGACTACAAGCTGATCTTTGTGGGCGATGCCACCATGAGCCCCTATGAAATTTTGCAGCGCGGCGGCAGCGTGGAATACAACAACGAAGAAACCGGTGCAGAGTGGCTACAACGCCTGACACACACCTTCCCCAAATACGCTTGGATCAACCCCGAGCCTCAGGGTGTTTGGCAATACCGCCAGAGCATTGCTGTCATTCAACAACTCATGAGCAACCGCATGTTCCCCCTCACCCTCAAGGGTTTGGAAGATGCCATGCGCATGATGAGCAAATAAACACGCATTCAAAACATTTTTTAGGAGCCCCCTATGACCAAGGCCTATCTCATTGGACAAGTCACCGTTCACAATGCCGAGGGCTACCAAAAGTATGCACAACATGTGCCTGCTTCGCTGGTACCACATGGCGGCAAATATTTGGTCAGGGGTGGCAAAGACACACAATTAGAAGGCCAAGCCCAAGGTCTTCGTAAAGTGGTCATTGAATTTCCAAGCCGTGCAGCCGCAGAAGCTTGGTACCACGGCCCTGAATACCAGGCCATCCTGCCCCATCGTCTGGCCAATTCAGAGGGGCACATTGTTTTGGTCGATGGGTTTGACGGCTAAAATCCTGCATCCGCCGCCGTAGTTCAATGGATAGAACGAGTGCCTCCTAAGCGCTAGATACAGGTTCGATTCCTGTCGGAGGCACCAAGAAAAAGCTGACACGCTTGATTCATTGGACTTATAAACAATTCTTTTTGAGAGTCAGCACATCGTGGTGCAAATCATGGGCCCAAGCCCGGCGATTTCTACCTTGGGGAGCAAAGTGTCATCGCCCACAAACCGAGCAGCCATGCTGATGCTGTGGGTGTGAGTATCAATAAACTGCAAAGCCAAAGTTTGAATGGGCGCATCGCCCTCAATGGCAGATTGAATAAGGTTGGAGTGAAAAGGCAGCATGCCAATGCCATCGCCGGTGGTGCCTTCTGGAAAAACAGCCAAAACCTCACCATTGCGCAAAGACTTCGCCATGTCTTTGACCATGCGCATGGCGTCTTTTCTTTGTGCTCTTTCGATGTACAAGGTGCCAGCGCCAGTGGCCAAAGTACCTAGCAGAGGCCAGCCTCGCAATTCAGATTTTGAAACAAAACGACAGTGGCGTGTGGCATGTATCACCACAATGTCTAACCACGAAATGTGGTTGGAAACCAAAAGCGCTGGGCCCGTTGTGACAGGCTTGCCGCGAACTTCTAAGTCAATGTCCCATATACGCAGAAGTTGCATGGCCCACACTTGAACACGTGCTTCACGCTGCGCAGGTGTGAGTTGAGGAAACCGAAAATAAATGGTCACCCATCCCATCAGGACATGCCAAACACCTCGCAGCAATTTAAAGGCTGCGCGCATGCTTAGGCTTGGTACGCTATTTGTCCGCCAACCAAGGTGTACCGAACACGGCCGGGCAAGTCGTAGCCAGAAAACGGGGTGAACTTGCCTTGACTGCGCAAGTTCTGTGCGGTCACTTGCCAATGCGCTTCAGGATCCAAAATACACACGTCAGCCTGAGCACCCACCTTCAGTTGGCCCAGGTCTAGTTTGAGTACACGCGCCGCTTCGTGGGTGATGGTGGCCATGGCACGCATCATTGGCACTTTGCTGTCTTGAGACCATTTAAGGGCCAAGCTAAGCAACAATTCGAGGCCCGTGGCGCCGGGTTCGGCTTCTGCAAAAGGCAATGCCTTTTCATCTTCGCTGACTGGGCTGTGGTCTGACACCAAAGCATCGATGGTGCCGTCGGCCAAGGCTTCGCGCAGTGCATCGCGGTCGCGTTGCTGACGCAGCGGAGGCGACACGCGCGCACGGCTGTCGAAGTAACCCACATCGGCATCGGTTAGATGCAAAGAATTGATGCTGACGTCGCAAGTGATGGGCAGGCCATCTGCTTTGGCTTGGCGCACCAATGCCACGCCCGCAGCACTGCTGATGCGGCACAAGTGCACATGCGCTTTCGTACTTTTAAGCAATTCAAAGATGGTGTGCAAGGCAATGGTTTCTGCGGCTACGGGTACGCCCGACAAACCCATGCGTGTGGCCAAGGGTCCACTGGCAGCCACACCTTTACCAAGATGCAATTCTTGCGGGCGCAACCACACGGTGTAGCCAAATGAGTTGGCGTATTGCAAGGCGCGCTGCAACACTTGCGTGTTTTCTAGTGCCACTTCGGCTTGGCTGAAACCCACACAACCTGCTTCTGTGAGCTGAACCATTTCCGTCAGAATTTCTCCCTTCAAACCGCGCGTCAATGCACCGAGCGGCATGACCTTAGAACGATTGAGTTTTTCAGCTTTAAAGCGAAGCATTTCTACAAGACCTGGCTCATCCAGCACAGGGTCTGTGTCGGGTGGACACACCAGACTGGTCACACCACCGGCCACAGCAGCTGCCAACTCCGAATCGAGCATGCCTTCGTGTTCATGACCTGGCTCTTTCAGGCGCACAGACAAATCAACCAAGCCAGGCATCACGATGCAGCCTTTGGCATCGATGGTTTTTTGCGCTTGAAAACCATCAGGCGCTTTGCCAATGGCCACAATTTTGCCAGCCGAAATAGCCACATCGGCCACCGCATCTGTTTTGCTTTGTGGGTCCAGCACCCTGCCGCCTTGAATCAAAATTTTCATGGTCTTTGTTCTTTCTTCTTTTTTCAGGCTTCGTTGCCCGCCACGATGCTCATCACCGCCATGCGCACCGCAATGCCAAAGGTCACTTGCGGCAAGATCACGCTTTGCGGACCATCCACCACCGCAGAGTCAATTTCGACACCGCGGTTAATGGGTCCTGGGTGCATCACGATGGCATCTGGTTTGGCCAGTTGCAGTTTTTCGGGTGTGAGGCCAAAGCGTTTGAAATACTCTTGGCTAGAAGGCAGCAAAGCACCGCTCATGCGCTCGTTTTGCAAACGCAAGGTGATGATTACATCGCAGTCTTTGATGCCTTCTTCTAAGTTGTGAAACACCTTCACACCCATTTGAGACATGTCGGCAGGCACCAAGGTTTGCGGGCCTACCACCCGAACTTCAGCGCAACCCAAGGTGGTGAGTGCATGAATGTCAGAGCGCGCTACGCGAGAGTGCAACACGTCGCCCACAATGGCCACCGTGAGGTTGCTGAATTCTTTTTTGTAGTGCCTTATGGTGTACATGTCGAGCAAGCCCTGCGTCGGGTGTGCATGGCGGCCGTCACCCGCATTGACCACGTGAACATGCGGTGCCACGTGTTGCGCAATAAGGTAAGGCGCACCCGACTCAGAATGCCGCACCACAAAAATATCGGCCGCCATGGCCGACAAGTTGGCAATGGTATCGAGCAGCGATTCGCCCTTTGAAGCAGAAGATCGGGCAATGTCGAGGTTAATCACGTCGGCCGACAAACGCGTGGCAGCAATTTCAAATGTGGTGCGGGTGCGGGTGCTGTTTTCAAAGAACAAATTGAACACGCTTTTACCGCGCAGCAAAGGCACCTTCTTTACTTCGCGGTCACTCACACTCACAAAGTTGGCTGCGGTGTCTAGGATGTGCGTCAGGATGTCTCGCGACAAACCTTCGGTGGACAGAAGGTGGATGAGTTCGCCGTTCTTGTTGAGTTGGGGGTTGCGTTTGTAGAGCATTGTTATTTTTTTCCTACTGAACTTGATTCATCTTGGACTTGCACTTCAAAACTGAACTCGCCGTTGTCTAAACGCGCCAGCGCCAAGGATTGCGAGTTGGGCAAGCTGACGCGTGCCGCTGCAAAGTCGGCTTGAATAGGCAATTGCCTACCGCCGCGGTCGACCAACACGGCCAGCCTCACATTGGCTGGCCGGCCATAATCAAACATCTCGTTGATCACCGCACGAATGGTGCGGCCGGTGTAGAGCACATCGTCCAAAATGAGCACGTCGGCGCCTTGAATTTCAAAGGGCAAGGTGGTTTGACCACCGGAAGACAAACCGCGTTGGGCAAAGTCATCTCGGTGCATGGCTGAAGAGATGCTGCCGTGCTTGCCACTGAGCCCCAAGTCTTTTTGCAAACGTTCAGCCAACCAAGCGCCGCCCGATGTGATGCCGACCAAACGAGTTTCGGATGTGCACATTGATCGCACACCGCGCAAGAGTTCGCCGTAAAGCGCCTCTGCATTCAAAGCCAATGCACTCACGGCAGACTCCTTAAAAATTGTTCCAAAATAATGCAAGCCGAGGCGGCATCAGCATCTTTCGCACCACTCGAAATGGCTTCGGTGGTGCTGTAGCGTTCATCTACTTCGTAGACACTCAATCCAAAGCGGCCGCGCAGTTGGCGAGCAAACTTTTGCGCGCGCAAGGTGTTCTCGTGCGATGCGCCATCGGGGTGAAAAGGCACACCCACCACCAAGGCATCGGGCGCCCACTCTTTGATGTGTTTTTCAATCAATGCAAAACGTGCGTCGCCCTCGGCCACCACCGTGGCTTGCGGCGTGGCCTGCTTCAGCATTCGATTGCCTACCGCCACACCTGTGCGTTTAAGTCCAAAATCGAAAGCCAAAAAACTCTGCTGAGACGCAGGCACAGAGAGCGCCTGGTCTAGCATCATGCGTGACCCGCATCGGTTGAAAGCATCCAAGGCTGCAAGCCCAAAAGGGCCAAGGCCTTTTCATAGCGTTGCTCCAAGGTTACCAAGACACGTTTGGGCCCAGAGCCGTTGGACAAGGCCTCTAGGACGTCTTTGGAGGTGGTCATGGCCAAGCCACCGGGAACGCTCAAAGTTGAAGCGTAAATGGAGCTTGCAGCTTCTGCTTGATCTGGAGCTTGGTCATTGGCCGGTTCTTTGCTTGCTTCTGAGTTTTCTGCACTGGAGAACCAAATAGGTTCATGCAATACAAAGCCTCGCTCGGTTTGAATGGGGCCGCCATGCAATACATTTGATTTCAATAAGTCTTCGCGGCGCAATGGGAGGTCGACTTTGTCAAACAAATGCTTCAAACTGAGTTCGCCGGGCTTGTTGATGATCAAGCCCATGGCACCCCGCTCTGAGTGTTCACACAAATAAACCACACTCTTGGCAAAAGTAGGGTCTTCCAAACCGGGCATGGCTATCAAAAAATGATGCGAAAGCTGAGTGGAGGCAAAATCGGCAGACATGTCCCAATTTTAACGGCCTCCAACCCATGCACAAACCCTTTTCTACCGGCTTAGTCTGGTTTCGCAGAGATTTACGCGTTGCAGACAACGCGGCGCTCTTCCACGCCCTCAAAAACTGCACCAAAGTGCATTGCGTGTTTGTCTTTGACACCGAAATCCTGCAGCACCTCCCCTCCCAAGACCGGCGGGTGGCTTTCATTCGAGAATCTTTGGTTGAATTGGACGAATTGCTCAGGGCCGCGGCGCTTCAGGCGGGGGCAGAGGCCTCTCTGGCAGCGCAACTGGGGCTCATTGTTCTGCACGGCAACACCCTGAAGGAAATTCCCCATTTGGCCAAGCAAATCGAGGCGCAAGCCGTCTTTGCCAACCACGACGATGAGCCAGCAGCGCTGGCGCGCGACGCCCAAGTGCGCGGCGGCTTGGCCAATGCCGGCATTGCCTTCCATACCTACAAAGACCATGTGGTCTTTGAAAGGCAAGAAGTGCTCACTTTGGCAGGCAACCCCTACACCGTGTTCACCCCTTATAAAAACGCTTGGCTGAAGAAAATTCAGCCCGAAGATTTGGCCGCCCACCCCGTGGCTGAGCATGCGTCAGCCTTGGTGCCAAGGCCTTCTCAGTTCCGCTTGCCTGTTCCAACACTGCCCGACATTGACTTTGAAAACATCGATCTCAAAGCGCTTCACTACAAATCGGGGGTATCCGGCGCTCAGGCATTGCTAGAAGACTTTATGGACCGCATTGACCTGTATGAAGAAACCCGTAATTTTCCCGCTATCAAGGGCCCCAGCTATTTAAGCGTGCACCTGCGATTTGGCACCATTTCCATTCGGCAGTTGGCCTTGGAAGCTTGGCGCCGGTACAAAACCAGCGAAGGCGCCAGCGTTTGGTTGTCAGAGCTTATTTGGCGTGATTTTTACGCTCAAATTCTGGCCAATTTCCCACACGTCACAGAGCGTTGCTTCAAGCCCGACTACGACGCCATTCCTTGGGATCATGGCCCCCACGGCAAGGCCTTGTTTGCAGCTTGGTGCGAGGGCAGAACGGGCTACCCCCTGGTGGACGCGGCCATGGCGCAAATCAATCAAACGGGCTACATGCACAACCGACTGCGCATGGTGGTGGCGTCTTTTCTCACCAAAGATTTAGGCGTCGATTGGCGCTGGGGCGAAAAATACTTTGCCCAGCATCTCATTGACTTTGACTTGTCGGCCAATAACGGCGGCTGGCAGTGGGCCAGTTCAAGCGGTTGCGATGCACAACCTTATTTTCGAATTTTCAACCCAGTCACGCAGAGCGAAAAATTCGATCCAAAGGGTAAATTCATCAAGCGTTATTTGCCGCAGTTGGCTGCGCTGGAGGGGGCCGACATTCACGCCCCTTGGGAAGCCAAACCGCTGGCACTGCAAGCCGCAGGCATTACCCTCGGAAAAGACTATCCTCTGCCCGTAGTGAACCATGCAGAGGCCCGAGAAAAAACCTTAGCACGCTATGCCGTGGTGAAAAAAACAAGCTGAGTTCGGCCTAGGTTGGCCAAACAAAAGTAACTTAAATGGCCACCATTTCAAAGTCTTCTTTGCGGGCACCGCACTCTGGGCAAGTCCAGTTCATGGGCACGTCGGCCCAAGCGGTGCCAGGGGCAATACCGTCTTCAGGGCAACCCGTAGCCTCGTCGTAAATCCAGCCGCAAATTAAGCACATCCAAGTTTTTGAATCAGTCACGTGTGTCACCAGTGTCGAATAGAATGAAACGATTGTATCGGGCTTCACTGTAACTCATGACCACGACATTACCGCCGTCAGACCTGCTTCAAGACGACCTCGAAAACGAAGAGGAAGCCGTCATTGCTTGCGTTTTGGTGTTCAATGCCAGCGACCCCAGCGGCGCCAGCGGCATCAGCGCCGATGTTTTGGCCATTGCTTCTGTCGGCGCCCATGCACTGCCTGTCCTCACGGGCGCCTATGCCCGCGACTCTGCCCAAATTTTTGACTTTTTCCCCTTAGACGAAGAAGCAGTGGGCGATCAAGCCAAGGCAGTTTTAGAAGACATTCCGCCTCAGGTCATCAAAGTAGGCTTTGTCGGAAGTGCTGAAAATATCAGCATCATTGCAGAACTTACTGCAGACTATGACGGCGTGCCGGTGGTCGCCTATATGCCCAATTTGTCGTGGTGGGAAGACGACAAAATAGATCAATACCTCGACGCTTTTCGCGAGTTGCTGTTGCCACAAACCAGCATTCTGGTGGGCCATCACAGCACTTTGCGTCGCTGGCTTTTGCCCGATTGGTCCAGCGAAAAAAATCCGGGCCCCCGAGACATTGCCAAAGCAGCTGCCGAACTAGGCGTTCCCTACACCTTGGTCACAGGCATCACCGCCAACGACCAGCACATTGACAATGTTTTGGCCACCCCCGAAACCGTGGTTGGCCATGAAAAATTCGAGCGCATTGAAGCTGTTTTCAGCGGCGCAGGTGAGACACTTTCGGCTGCGCTGGCCGCTCTCATTGCAACCGGGCTAGATTTATCAGCCGCCGCCAGCGAAGCTTTACATTATTTAGACCGTTGCTTAGACGAGGGCTTTCGCCCTGGCATGGGCAAGGTCATCCCCGATCGCCTATTTTGGGCGCTACCCGATGCCGAGGACGATGAATCCGAGGCGGAAGGTCCCGACATGAACGCAGATTTTTTCGAAATGTCCATCAATGAAACCAAGCACTGACCTCAACGAAACCCTGTTCGAACGCGCTAGAAAAGTGATTCCTGGCGGCGTCAATTCACCCGTGCGCGCTTTTCGCGCTGTGGGCGGCACACCGCGCTTTGTGAAGCGCGCTGAGGGCGCTTATTTTTGGGATGCCAACGGCAAAAAACACATCGACTACATCGGTTCGTGGGGCCCAATGATTTTGGGCCATGGCCACCCTGCCGTTTTGGAAGCTGTGCAAAAAGCAGCTCTCGATGGCTTCTCTTTTGGCGCCCCCACCGAGCGCGAAGTGGAACTGGTCGAAGCTCTGCTCAAGTTGGTGCCTTCTATGGAAATGGTGCGCTTGGTCAGTTCGGGCACTGAAGCCGGTATGAGTGCATTGCGCTTGGCACGCGGCGCCACAGGCCGCAGCAAGTTCATCAAGTTTGAAGGCTGCTACCACGGCCATGCCGATGCCCTGCTGGTCAAAGCCGGTTCAGGCTTGGCCACCTTTGGCAACCCCACCAGCGCAGGCGTGCCGCCTGAAGTGGTGCAACACACCTTGGTGCTTGAGTACAACAACCTTGAGCAACTTGAAGAAGCTTTCAAACTTCATGGCAAGGAATTAGCCTGCATCATGATCGAGCCCATTGCCGGCAACATGAACTTTGTGCGCGCCAGCGTGCCCTTCATGAAACGCTGCCGCGAACTGTGCAGCCAATATGGCGCGCTGTTGGTGTTCGACGAAGTCATGACCGGTTGCCGCGTCGCCTTAGGTAGCGCACAAAGCGTTTACGCCAAAAGCATTCCAGGCTTTGAGCCCGACATGACCGTCATGGGTAAAGTCATAGGTGGCGGCATGCCTTTGGCTGCCTTTGGCGGCAAGCGCGCCGTCATGGAACAGCTCGCACCATTGGGGCCTGTGTACCAAGCGGGTACTTTAAGTGGCAACCCTGTGGCCACTGCGTGCGGCTTGGCCACTTTGTACGAAATCAGCAAGCCCGGATTTTTTGATGCGCTGAGCGCCACCACACGGTCCTTGGTCGATGGCCTTACTGCTGCCGCCAAAGCCGAAGGAGTGCCCTTTGCAGGCGACAGCGAAGGCGGCATGTTTGGCTTCTTCTTGTTGCCCACCCTGCCCAGCAATTACCCGCAAGTCATGAAAACCGATGGCACCAAGTTCAACACTTTGTTCCACGGTTTGCTAGACCGCGGCGTGTACATTGCACCTGCACTTTACGAAGCAGGCTTTGTAAGCGCTGCGCACACTGCACAAGACATTGCTGACACCGTGAGTGCTGCGCGCGAAATTTTCAAGACCTTGTAATCCGCTCAGTGGCGGAAGTGGCGCACACCCGAAAACACCATGGCCACACCGCGTTCGTCGGCGGCAGCAATCACCTCGGGGTCGCGCATAGAACCACCGGGCTGAATGACGCAATTGGCGCCAGCTTCCACCACCACATCCAGACCATCACGGAACGGGAAGAAGGCGTCGCTGGCCACTACGGTGTTTTGCAAACTCAAACCAGCATGACCAGCTTTGATGCTTGCAATCCGCGCTGAGTCCAAGCGGCTCATTTGACCAGCACCGACACCCATGGTCATGCCGTTGGCGCAGAACACAATGGCATTGCTCTTGACGTACTTGGCCACTTTCCAAGCAAACAACAAGTCTTGCAACTGCGCTGGCGTGGGTTGCACTTTGGTGACCACTTTGAGGTCTGCCAATTGCAGCTCGTGGTTGTCGGCACTTTGAATCAGCAAGCCCGAACCCACGCGCTTGATGTCTTGCGCGTTGCGGCCTTGCTCGAACGCAGTGCCACCTGCTTTAAGCTCTGACAAAGAGATTTGGAGCACACGCACATTGGCTTTGGCTTTGAAAATTTCCAGAGCCTCAGGCGAGTAAGAAGGTGCCATCAAAACTTCTACAAACTGCTTGCTAATTTGCTGTGCTGCAGCAGCGTCCACGATGCGGTTCAGCGCAATGATGCCGCCAAAAGCAGAAGTGGGGTCAGTTTGAAATGCCTTGCTGTAGCTCTCGAGTGCATTGGCACCCAAGGCCACGCCACACGGGTTGGCGTGCTTCACAATGACGCAGGCAGATTCGTTAAAGCTCTTCACGCATTCCCAAGCTGCATCGGCATCGGCTATGTTGTTGTAGGAAAGTTCTTTGCCCTGCAACTGAACGGCTGTGACCAATGAGCCAGGCGCGGGGTGAAGGTCACGATAAAAGGCTGCAGTTTGGTGCGGATTCTCTCCGTAACGCAGGTCTTGCAATTTCACAAAGCGGCCATTGGATTGCGCAGGAAATTCCGTGCGTGTGCCATCTTCTAAGTTGTAGGAAGACAAATAGTCGCTGATGGCCGCGTCGTAATTGCTGATGCGATTGAAGGCTGCCACAGACAAAGCAAAGCGTGTTTTTTCAGAGACTTGACCGTGGGCTGTAAGCTCTGCAATCACGGTAGCGTACTGAGACGCATCGGTGAGTACAGCCACGTCTTTCCAGTTCTTGGCTGCACTGCGCACCATGGCAGGGCCACCAATGTCGATGTTCTCAATGGCATCTTCCAAAGTACAGCCGGGCTTGGCCACAGTGGCTTCGAAAGGGTACAAATTAACAATCAGCAAATCGATGGTTTGAATGCCATGCTCTTTCAATGCGGCCATGTGCTCGGGCACATCACGGCGGGCCAACAAACCACCGTGAACTTTGGGGTGCAATGTTTTCACACGCCCATCCAGCATTTCCGGAAACTCTGTGAGTTGCGCCACTTCCGTCACTGGCAAGCCTTGCTCTGCCAACAGCTTGGCGGTACCGCCTGTTGAAACCAGTTCTACTTTCAGATTGTGAAGCGCTTTGGCGAGATCAAGGATGCCAGTTTTGTCAGAGACAGAAATGAGTGCTTTCATTATTTTTATTTCAAAAGTTTGTGTTCTAAAAGTTTTTTGCGAAGCGTGTTGCGGTTAAGTCCCAGCCACTCTGCCGCGCGTGATTGATTTTGCTCCGCGCGGTGCATGACCACTTCAAGCAAAGGTTTTTCAACAGTACTTAACAGCATGTCGTACATGCCAGTGGGTTCTTCACCCTCCATGTCGTGAAAGTAAGCGTTCAAGCTTTCGCGGATGCATTCGTCAATTTTTTTCTTGGTCATTCCATAGTCTCCAATGCCATTTCTGGGCGCGTGCCTGAAACAGCTTTTGGCATGCGCTCAATGTGCGATGCCATCTCTTCAAAAAAATCTGCCACAGCACGAGATTGCAGATCGGCTGCTTCCAAGGTATTCATGTGATCTCTGAACACATCACCGCCTGGTAAATCGCGCACGTACCAACCGATGTGTTTGCGCGCAGACCGCACCCCCGTTAACTCACCATACAAGCCATAGTGATCTTGCAAATGTTCAAGCAACGCACGCTTCACTTCGGCCACCAATGGGGGCGCTAAGTGCTCGCCGGTAGCCAAAAAGTGAACGATCTCGCGAAAAATCCAGGGTCGGCCTTGAGCAGCACGCCCGACCATCAGAGCGTCTGCTCCGGTGTACTTAAGCACCTGCAATGCTTTTTCGGGTGAATCAATGTCGCCATTGGCCACCACTGGAATTTTCAGAGCAGCTTTCACGGCGGCCACCGTGTCGTACTCGGCAAAACCTTTGTAGCCTTGTTCGCGCGTACGGCCATGCACCGTGACCATTTGAATACCAACACTTTCAAAGGCCTTGGCCAATACCAATGCGTTTTTTTCGGTGGCACACCAGCCAGTGCGCATTTTTAATGTCACAGGCACACCGCGTGGCGCGCAAGCTGTGACCACTGCTTCTGCAATTTCAATGGCCAGTTTTTCGTTTTGCATCAGCGCTGAACCCGCCCATTTGTTGCAAACCTTTTTGGCAGGGCAGCCCATGTTGATGTCAATGATCTGCGCGCCCTGATCAATGTTGTAAGCAGCTGCCTCGGCCATCATAGGCGCGTCGGTGCCAGCAATTTGCACGGCAATGGGCCCAGGCTCTCCATCGTGATTAGCGCGTCGCGAAGTCTTCAAACTTTGCCACAAGTCTTTGCGCGAAGTGACCATTTCGCTCACAGCGTAGCCAGCACCAAACTGTCTGCACAGTTGGCGAAACGGCCGATCTGTGACGCCCGCCATGGGCGCTACAAAAACAGCATTGGGTAAAACGTAAGGTCCGATTTGCATGGACATGGAGAAAGAGAACCGAAGGTGATTGCTTAAAAAGGAGGCACGATTGTAATTGCTTACTTTTTGAGCAAGGGAATTATTTTTGAAGAAATTTCAAAATAGAAACCTTTGGCTACACTCTTTGGCAAATGGAAGCATGGCTATCACCCCTCTTGGCACAACTCATGGCATGGTTGGCATTGCCTGAACACGGCTTGTCTACCGTGTTCACCATCGCCTTTATTTCGGCAACCTTGCTGCCCATGGGATCTGAGCCTGCCGTGTTTGGTTTAGTCAAACTCAACCCCGATTTATTTTGGGCGGCTATTTTGGTTGCCACGGTGGGCAATACGCTTGGTGGCATGCTGAGTTGGTGGATGGGTTACGGTGCACACCATGCGATAGAAAAAGTACGCAGTCGCAAGGCCAATCAGAGCCCGACCAATGACAGCATGAGCGATCGAATGCATTTGCGCGCGCTCCAATGGCTGGAGAAGTTAGGCCCTAAAGCATGCATATTGTCTTGGCTTCCTGGTGTGGGCGACCCTTTGTGCGCCGTAGCGGGATGGCTCAAAATGCCACTGGCTGCTTGCACGTTTTACATGGCGATAGGCAAATTTTTACGTTATTTGCTCATGACAAGTTTGCTTTTGTGGGTGTTTTAAATGCATTCACAACTACCTAAACACCAGCAAAAGCGCTACCACCACTAAAAAGCCAAGCAAGGCTCGGCGAAAAGTCTCTTCACTCAAACGATGTCGAATTTTTCGACCAGCTTGCAGGCCCAAAAACATTGGAACAATGGCTAAAAAAGAATAGCCCACATCGTCCAATGACATACGGCCAAAATGCCACATGGCCAAATACAGTGGCCATGCAGCGTTGAAATAAATCACACTGATGCAGCCCACAAATTCATCTCTGCTGAGTTTCAGTGACATCATGTAGCTGATGACAATGGGGCCCATCAATGAAGATGCGCCACCCAGCAATCCGGAGGTAACCCCTACGAGGGCACTGGCCGCAGGTTCTTTTTCTGGTGGGATATTGAAGCTTGGCTTGAAGGCCATAAGCACCACGGCCACGATCAAGGCAAACGCCAAAACCATGTTCAATTCACGAACGCTGAATGACAAAGTCCAGTACACCGAAAACACGGTCACGATGGCTTGCGTGAGCATCAAAGGCCAAAACCGCTTCAGGCTCGTCTTTAAACTTCCTTCTTGCCAGACCTGCCAAATGTTGGAAACCAACACAGGCACCGAGACCAGTGCAATGGCTTGAGTGCTGCTGATAAATAGCGACATGACGGGAACTGCAAACAAAGGCAAGCCCACGCCCAATGTGCCTTTGATCAACCCCCCGCACATGATGGCAGCCCAACAGATGGCGATGACCAGCAGCGTGTCCGTGCTGAACGGAATAGACATCTGGTGTGATTTCTGGTTTAGCTGCTGAACAAGAAGTTCATCACGTCGCCATCTTTGACCACATACTCCTTGCCTTCAGCGCGCATTTTGCCGGCGTCTTTGGCACCTTGCTCACCTTTGTACGAGATGAAGTCTTCGTAAGAAATGGTCTGAGCACGGATGTAACCTTTTTCAAAGTCGGTGTGAATCACGCCTGCAGCTTGAGGGCCAGTGTCGCCCACATGAATGGTCCACGCGCGCACTTCTTTCACACCTGCAGTGAAATAGGTTTGCAAACCCAAAAGTGAATAAGCAGAGCGAATCAATCGGTTCAGTCCTGGCTCTGTTTGACCCAACTCTTCCAAAAACATCTGACGGTCTTCGTCTGACATCTCAGACATTTCCGCTTCTAACTTGGCACTGATCGCCACCACAGGGGCATTTTGTGCTGCAGCGTATGCCTTCAAACGATCAAGCAAGGGGTTGTTCTCAAAACCATCTTCAGCCACATTGGCCACAAACATGGCGGGTTTGGCCGTGATCAAGAAAAATTGCTGAAGCAGCGGTCGCTCTTCTTTGCTGAAGTCAATGGTGCGAACAGGCTGACCTTGATTCAATGCGACTTGGCATTTTTCCAAAATGGCCACCAACTTGATTGATTCCTTGTCGCCAGAGCGGGCTGTTTTTTGCACGCGGTGCAAGCCTTTTTCAACGGCTGACAAATCGGCCAGACACAACTCAGTTTGAATGACTTCGATGTCCGAGATGGGGTCAACTCGGCCAGCAACGTGAATCACGTTGTCGTCTTCAAAGCAACGCACCACATTGATGGTGGCGTCGGTTTCGCGAATGTGCGCCAAGAATTTGTTGCCCAAGCCCTCGCCGGTGCTGGCGCCAGCGACCAAGCCAGCAATGTCGACAAACTCCACAATGGCAGGGACGATGCGCTCAGGGGTGATGATGGCAGCCAGTTCTTGCAGGCGGGCGTCGGGCACTTCCACTACACCCGTATTGGGCTCAATGGTGCAAAAAGGGTAGTTTTCGGCTGCAATGCCTGCTTTGGTCAGGGCGTTGAAAAGGGTGGACTTGCCAACGTTGGGCAGGCCCACAATGCCGCATTTGAGGCTCATGGAAGACTTTCTTGGATTCAGCGATGAATCCGTGATTTTAAAGGGTCTGCGTGGTCTAATTTAAACCATGCCTTCAGCCACGATGCAAAGCACCTTGAATTGCCAACTTACCCCCCCATGCCCCCGCCTGCGCATTGTGGCAGTGGTGTTAGCCGCTGGCACCGCTTCTCGAATGGGCGGACGGCCTAAATGCTTGCTGCAAAGGGATGGCCAAACGCTGCTCAACCGCCTTCTCACAGCCCTAGAAAATGCAGGGATCGATGAAACGGTTCTGGTCTTGGGACACAAGGCAGACATCATTCAGACCTCGCTGAGCACAAGAGCTCATGCGACTTTGAAAGGGCCACAGTGGCCCGCCATGCCAATCCATCAGGTTCTGAACCCACAGCCCACGGATGGCCAAAACAGCTCTTTGCATCTGGGCTTGGCCAAAGCACAAAGCCTACAAGCACAGTGGCTGATGGTGGCCTTGGCCGACCAACCCTTGCTCAATGCGGCCGATCTACAAGCTCTGATTGCTGCCGTCAAAGCCAGTCCAGCTGGCACCCAAATGCTTCAGCCTTGGGTTGAACACCAGCCTGGCAATCCTGTCATGTTGTCGCAGAAAGTGATGTCTGACCTGTTGGCACAGTCACAAGGGGCAACATTTTCAAGCGGCCTGCCTTCTAAAGACTTGCCTGGCGGCAAAGAATGGCGCCAACGCCATCCGCAACAAGTTCACCAATGGACGACTTCTAACCCCCACTACAAAGTCGACATGGACACCCCAGAAGACATTGCAGCTTTGCAAACGAAATACGGCGTCGCCTTGACTTGGGACACCCCCATTTGAACCAAGCCTTCTACAGGGCTTCTACAATCAGACTCATGTCTCAATCATCCACTCAATTTGACGTTTGCATTCGGGGGGCAGGCATTGTCGGACGCAGCTTGTCCTTGATGTTGGCATCGCAAGGTTTGCGTGTGGCATTGGTGAACCTATCAGACGCGCAAAAATCAGCCCACGGTCACAGCGATGTTCGAGCCTACTCCTTGAATTCGGCCTCTCAACAACTGTTAACTGACCTGCGTTGCTGGCCAGAAGGCACTGCCTGCACCCCCATTTTGAAAATGCACATTGAAGGCGATCAAGATGGCAACCTGGAATTCAATGCTGCCCAACAAAACGTTGAGGCGTTGAACTGGATGATTGATGTGCCTACCTTGGAAGATAATTTGGCAAAGGCCATTGGTTTTCAGCCACTGATTCAAGAAGTTGCGGAAAATGTGCGGGCGCCCTTGACAGTCATTTGCGAAGGCCGCGCCAGCCAAACGCGCGCTGAGTTGGGTGTTGCGTTTGATGTGAAGCATTACGAGCAACACGCATTGGCTTGCCGCATTCAAACCCAAGCGCCGCACCAGCAAATTGCTCGCCAGTGGTTTCACACTGCTCACGGCCCCGAAATTTTGGCGTTCCTGCCGATCGGCGGTGAAGACAGCTGCGAGTGGGCTGTGGTGTGGTCACTCACGCCCAGCCGCGCGGAACAATTGAAATCCACCGATGCAGCCAGTTTTTGTACGCAATTACATGAGGCCAGCAAAGGTGTTGCAGGCAGCATTGAATTAATCAGTGAGCGGGCTGTATGGCCTTTGCAGTTGGCCAAGGCAGCTCGCTGGACTGGCAGCATGCCTTATTCAGAATCTGGCCAACGCGCCACATCTTTTGCATTGGCTGGAGACGCTGCACACGCCATGCATCCACTGGCGGGACAAGGCTTGAATGTGGGATTGGCCGATGTCATGGCTTTGTCTCGCGTCATTCAAGCGAAAGAATTTTGGAGGCCCCTGAGCGATGCCAAATTGCTGCGGCGCTACGAACGTTCACGCCAAGCCGAAGTGTTGGCCATGGGCTTTGTGACCGATGGCTTGCAAATGCTCTTTGCACAACCCGACCTACCGCTGCAAAAACTTCGCAATTGGGGCATGTCGACTTTCAATCAATTGAGTCCTTTGAAAAAATGGATGGCCTCACAAGCCATGAAATCTTCATCGCAGCATTGATTCCATATTTATCGTCTTTCAGAACCTTAGGAAATTTAAAGCATGCGCTTGATCAGAGCTTTCACCACCACTTGCTTGCTAGTGGCCGGCACTTGCGCCATGGCCCAAGATGCCAACTTGAAAAAAACACTCAGCGAGCGCTTGCCTTCCTTGCCAAAAATTGAAGAGATTTCAAAAACCCCGATGGCCGGCGTGTTTGAAATTCGAGTTCAAGGGAATGAAATTTTTTACACCGATGCCAAAGGCGACTTTCTCATTCAAGGCGCCCTGATTGACACCAAGCAAAAGCGCAATTTGACAGAAGAGCGAAACGACAAACTTTCAGCCATTCCTTTTGATAGCCTGCCAGTTAAATTTGCTTTCACGCAGGTCAAGGGCAATGGCAAACGCAAATTGGTCGTCTTTGCCGATCCCAATTGCGGCTACTGCAAGCGCTTTGAACGCGATTTACAAAAGATCGACAACGTCACCATTTACCACTTGATGTACCCTGTGTTGGGTGAAGACTCCAAAGTCAAATCACGCAACATTGCTTGCGCCAAAGACAGAGCCAAAACGTGGAACGACTGGATGATTCAAGGTATAACACCGCCAGTGGTCGCTTGCGACACACACAACATCGATGCCATTGTGGAGTTCGGCAAAAAGAACCGCATCAATGGCACACCCACCCTGTTTGTAGCTGACGGCACGCGTGTGCCAGGCGCCATTGAGGCCGCGCAAATTGAATCTTTGTTAAACGCAGTCAAACCATGAGCCCACATGCCGATCAAACTAGAAGGCAGGTCAAGCTTTTGGCTTATGCAGGCCTCACCCCTTTTATCGGCATGGCAGTCTTACTCTGGCTGGTCGATGCCGACTTGCACCCTTTTCTAGCCTTGGCCATGGCGGGTTACGGCGCAGCCATTGTTTCTTTTTTAGGCGGCATCCATTGGGGCATTGGTTTTAAAAATATTTCACGCATGCACAATGCGCCGCTGTTTAACTTTGGCTGGGGCGTTGTGCCTTCCTTGCTGGCATGGGTTGCTGTGACCATGCCTGCCTTTGCTGGACTGCCTTTGCTGGCCTTGATCTTGGGCATTTGCTATGCGGTAGATCGCAAAACCTACCTAGAAGCAGGTCTGCAAGAATGGTTGCCGATGCGTTTGCATCTCACCCTTGTGGCCGCGTTAAGTTGCTTAATTGGAGCCGCAGCCACATGAGCTCGAATAAAAATACCGCTGCTGTTCACTACAGCATCGATGCCAGCCAGACACACTCGCACCTGTTCAAAGTTTCTCTGCTCATTGCCGAACCGCAAGCTGGGCAGCTTGTCTCCTTGCCTGTCTGGATTCCAGGAAGTTATTTGATACGCGATTTTGCTAAAAACTTGCAACGCTTGAAAGCCATGCAAGGCGGCAAACAAGTTGCAACACAGCAGGACAACAAAAGCCAATGGCTCATTCAATGCAAAGAAGGACAAGCCTTGCAACTGAGTTACGAGGTGTATGCCTTTGACAATTCAGTCCGTTCTGCATGGCTTGATACACATCGGGGGTTTTTCAATGGCACCAGTTTGTGCTTGCGAGTGCATGGCCAAGAAGACAGGCCACATGCCCTCACGTTGACCGCCATCAAAGGCAGCACTTGGCTGGCCGCTACAGGTTTGCAAGCAACCAAAGTCAACAAGCAGGGCTTTGGCGATTATGTGGCTGCCAATTACGATGAGTTGGTCGATTGCCCCTTTGAATTGGGCAACTTTTGGCGCGGAGAATTTACAGCCTGCGGCATTTCACATGAGTTTGTGGTGGCCGGCGCGATGGCCTCTTTTGATGGCGCCAAGCTCATTGCAGATACTCAAAAAATTTGCGAAACACAAATCAAGTTTTGGCACGAAAAAAAACCCGCCACCAGCACCCCCTACAAACGCTACGTCTTCATGCTAAACGCCGTAGAAGAAGGATACGGCGGCCTAGAGCATCGCAACTCAACCGCCCTCATTTGCAACCGACGTGATTTGCCTGCGCTGGGCATGAAAAAAATGCCGGACAGTTATGTCACCTTGCTAGGCTTGATCAGCCATGAATATTTTCACACTTGGAACGTGAAGCAATTGCGACCTGCAGAGTTTGCGCGCTATGACTACACCCAAGAAAATTACACTCAGCTTCTATGGTTCTTTGAAGGCTTTACCAGCTACTACGATGATTTGCTTTTGCGCCGCGCCAAGCTGATTGATGACACCACGTATTTCAAATTGATCAACAAAACCATCAACATGGTGTTGCAAGCACCGGGCAGGCAAGTTCAGTCAGTGGCGCAAGCCAGCTTTGATGCTTGGGTGAAGTATTACCGTCAAGATGAAAACACGCCCAATGCCACCATCAGCTACTACACCAAGGGCGCCTTGGTGGCCATGTGCCTTGATCTTTCCATGCGCTCAGAAGGCAATGCCAACCTAGACCAAATCATGCGCGGCTTGTGGCAACGCTGCAAAGGCGGGCCCCTCACAGAAGCCAACTTGTTGGCAGAGTTGCAAGAACAAACTGGGCGCAGTTGGCAAAAAGAAATCAAAGCTTGGGTTCACAGCACGCAAGAACTCCCGCTAAAAACTTTGCTTTCTTCGCACGGTGTGGTCGTGCACGAAGATCCCTCGCAAATGGCGCAACGCTTAGGTCTGCGTGTTGCAGAAGTTCAAGGCGTGGTTCAAATCAAAGCCGTCTTGCGCGGCGGCGCCGCCGAGAAAGCAGGCATGGCGGCTGGCGATGAATGGTGGGCCGTGGCGAGCAGCAAAGCCAAAGCGACCCCTTGGCGTTTGAAAAAACTGGAAGACTTGACCTTGATACTTGGCAATGAGAAGAAAGCCAAAGCGACCATCACGCGGGATCAAAAAGTGTTTGTCTTAGATTTAAACGTCCCCACAGACGTTCACACCTGGCGTTTGAGTTATACCAACTCCGACCAAGCGCACAAAGTCCGAACCAGCGCGTGGCTGGATGGCACTTTGAGCAACGCTTAACGGCGCTGAGTTATTTGCCGCGCAGGTCAAGCACGCGCTTGGCTTTGCCTTGACTGCGCTCAACACCCCCCTCAGGGCGCAAATCAATTTCGACACTCGAGCCAATGTAAACCTTGATTTCGTGTTGCAATATTTTGGCGGCAGCTCGGGCTTCGATGCTGTCGGGGGCTGTACCAGGGCGTGTTTCAACGGCCACCTTCAAGTTGTCCATGGGGCCTTCGCGCGTCAGAACGCATTGATAATGCGGCGCCAATTCGGGGCGCTTCAAAATCAGCTCTTCAATTTGTGTTGGAAAAACGTTCACGCCGCGAATGATCATCATGTCGTCGCTGCGGCCCGTGATTTTTTCCATACGGCGCATGGTTCTGGCCGTGCCTGGCAACAAACGGGTTAAATCGCGTGTGCGGTATCGAATGATGGGCAAAGCTTCTTTGGTGAGGCTGGTAAAGACCAGTTCACCCATTTCACCATCGGCCACAGGCTGGCCGGTATCTGGGTTGATGATTTCAGGGTAGAAATGGTCTTCCCAAATGGTGGGGCCATCTTTCGTTTCAATGCACTCGCTGGCCACGCCAGGCCCCATCACTTCAGACAGACCATATATATCAACCGCATCAATACCCATGCGGTGTTCAATGGCCGCACGCATGTCGTTGGTCCATGGTTCAGCACCAAAAATACCTAGGCGCAATGAACTGCTGCGAGGGTCAATGCCTTGGCGCTCAAACTCATCGGCAATGGCCAACATGTAGCTGGGCGTGACCATGATGATGTCGGGTTTGAAGTCTTGAATCAGCTGCACTTGGCGTTCGGTTTGTCCCCCGCCAAAAGGCACAACCGTGAGGCCCAATTTTTCTGCGCCATAGTGAGCGCCCAAACCGCCAGTGAACAAGCCATAGCCATAGCTCACATGCACCATGTCGCCTGCTTGCGCGCCGCCAGCTCGAATGCTGCGAGCCACCACCGTGGCCCATGTGTCAATGTCGCGCTGGGTATAGCCTACCACGGTGGGTTTGCCAGTGGTGCCACTGGAAGCATGGATGCGAGAACAAGCAGCACGTTGCACTGCAAACATGCCGTAGGGATAGCTGTCGCGCAAATCGACTTTGGTGGTGAAAGGAAACTTGGCCAAGTCTGCCAAGGTGTGGCAATCACTCGGATGCACGCCGGCTTTATCAAACTTGAGTTTGTAAACGGGCGAGTTATCGTAGGCGTGTTGAAGCGTGGCTTTCAAACGTTTGAGTTGCAAGGAACGCAACTCGTCGATGCTGGCTTTTTCTATGGCTTCTAAAGGCAAGCGTGAGGGGGTGCTCATAAAAAATCTCCGTCTTTTTTCTTCTGGGTCCAATTATTCAGGAATGACTGTGCCTTGAATTTGCGCACTCTTTCCTCTGAACATGGCAATCACATCGCCCTTTTGATTGGTCACTTTCATGTCGTAAATGCCGTGTCTACCGCTCAAGGCTTGTTCTTGCCCGACACAGGTCAACACATCGCCTAGTTGGCCAGGCTTTAGAAATTCAATGCTGCAGCCCGCGGCCACGGCCACCTTGTTGTAGCTGTTGCAGGCAAAAGCGAAGGTGGAATCTGCCAGCGTGAAAATAAAGCCACCATGGCAAATTTTGTGACCATTCAAGTGCATTTCCTTCACGGTCATTTGAATCACCGCACGGCCAGGCTCACATGAAATGAGTTGCATGCCCATGGTGTCTTTGCTTGCGGTGTCAACGGCAAACATAGACTCGCCCACTTGTTTGGCCAAATCAATGGCGGCTTGCGATGGTGCTACAGGCTTGTTCACAGGGGCGTTCATGTTCATTCACCCTTGAAATTGGCTGGGCGTTTTTCCAAGAATGCTTTCACACCTTCAAAATAATCATGTGATTTGCCCAGCGCCGATTGCGCATCGCGTTCTTGGTCAAGTTGCTCAGACAAGCTGCGCGTGTGCGCGCCTGCCATGAGTTTGCGCGTAGCTACCAATGCTTTGGTGGGCATGGTGGCCAATTTTTCTGCCATGCCCATCGCAGCAGCTAGCGGGTCATCGGCCACATCCCAAATCATGCCCCATGACTTGGCTTGCTCAGCCATCAATTTGTCGCCTGTCATGGCCAAAGCCAAAGCGCGGGGCAAGCCCAAACGCTCAACCAACAACCAACTGCTACCGGCGTCTGGAATAAGGCCAATTTTGCTGAAGGCTTGAATAAAACTGGCTTGAGGCGCAGCAATGACAATGTCGCAGGCCATGGCAATGGATGCGCCTGCGCCAGCTGCCACGCCATTGACCGCGGCCACAACCGGCATGCGCAAAGCTTGAATGCGGCGAGTTGTTGGGTTAAACGCTTGGTCAATGATGGGGCCAGGATCGGCACGCTTGACCATGTCGGGGCCAGGTGTGAAGTCGAACTCTGATAAATCGGCACCCGCACAAAAACCTCTGCCTGCACCTGTCAACACCATGGCTCTAATTTCAGGATCGGCCTCAGCTTGGTCAAATGCTGCCCACAAGTCATGGTGCATTTGGCGCGTGAAACTGTTCAGGGCTTGAGGGCGGTTCAAAGTGACCAAGGCCACGGCGCCACGTTTTTCAAAGGTCACTGACAAAGTTGGGTCTTGGGTCATGATGGCTTCCTGCCTGAATTCTGCTTGAGGGCTAAAACCGAGAATGTACCATTAACCGACCGATCGGTTGGTTAATGTTTTCCCTTGATTGAAGCACCTTTTCATCCCGCTATAGTCAGGGGTAATGGCTTTTAGAACCTGACTGGAGAATCCTTTTGTCTTACGAAAACATTGAAGTCCGCGTTGAAGGCGGCAAAGTTGGCATCGTCACCCTCAACCGCCCTAAAGCTCTGAACGCTTTAAATGGCCCCTTGATGGACGAATTGGGTTCAGCACTCAAGGCATTCGATGCCGATGAGGCCATTGGGTGCATCATCATCACTGGCAGCGAAAAAGCATTTGCGGCTGGTGCCGATATTTCGGCCATGGCCAAGCACAACTTCAACGACGTCTACAAAGAAGACTTCATCACCCGCAACTGGGAAACCATTCGCAGCATTCGCAAGCCCGTGATTGCAGCCGTCAGCGGCTTTGCATTGGGCGGAGGTTGCGAGTTGGCCATGATGTGCGACTTTATGATTGCGGCCGAAAACGCCAAGTTTGGCCAGCCCGAAATCAAACTGGGCATCATTCCTGGCGCAGGTGGCACACAGCGTTTACCGCGTGCCGTTGGTAAATCAAAGGCCATGGACATGGCCTTAACGGCCCGCATGATGGACGCACAAGAAGCAGAACGCGCAGGCTTGGTCAGTCGTGTGGTGCCTACCGACAAATTGATGGAAGAGGCCTTGGGCGCTGCCTTGGTCATTTGCGGCATGGGCCGTTTGGCTGTGATGGCGGCCAAGGAATCGATCAACCGTGCGTTTGAAAGCGGTCTGAGCGATGGCGTGATGTTTGAGCGCCGCTTGTTCCATTCGCTGTTTGCCACAGAGGATCAAAAAGAAGGCATGGATGCGTTTTTGAACAAACGTGCGCCAGCCTTTCAAAATAAATAAGTTAGAACGATTGCAAAACGCTCTTACCTCGGCGCCTATTTTCCCAACCATTTGGCGACTGGCTTTACCGAATATTTTTGCCATGATCGCCAGCGCGCTGGTGACCATTGCTGAAACTTGGTACGTGGGCCAACTGGGCCTGCTGCCTCTTGCTGGTATGGCCTTGGTGTTCCCTATGGTCATGTTGCAGCAGATGCTGTCTGCAGGCTCGATGGGGGGTGGTATTTCTTCTGCAGTCAGTCGTGCGCTGGGGGCAAACGACCTTGTCAAGGCCAACGCCTTGGTTTTGCACGCCACGCTCATTTCTCTTGGCATTGGCCTATTTTTTACGTTCATTTTTGTTTTTTTCAGTCGCCACATCTTCACGGCCATTGGCGGTCAAGGCGAAGCACTTGAAAATTGCCTGGCCTATGCGAACATTGCCTTTCTAGGCGCTGTGAGTATCTGGCTGACAAACTCTTTCACATCTGTCCTGCGTGGCACTGGCAATATGCGCACCCCCTCTCAGGTGCTTCTCACGGTCTGCTTGGTGCAAGTCGCCCTGAGTGGTATTTTGGGATTGGGCTTGGGGCCTGTACCTGCTTTTGGCATGGCTGGCGTTGCCGCCGGCACTGTCACTGCTTATTCAGCGAGCGCTATTTATTTGTTCTTTTATTTGCGCTCTTCTCGCAGCCTTTTGAAGCTTAGCTTTAACAGTCCCTTGTCGCGAACCTTGTTCATTGACATTCTTAAAGTTGGCGGCATCTCCAGCTTAAGTTCGCTACAAACTGTGGCCACCATTGTGGTGGTGACTAGCTTAATGTCCAGTTTTGGTCCCGAAGCTTTAGCCGCATATGGCATTGGCACTCGATTGGAATTTTTGCTAGTGCCCATCACCTTCGCTTTTGGTGTGGCTTGCCTGTCTATGGTGGGCATGGCCTTGGGTGCCAACATGGCTCAACGGGCCAAACAAGTCGCTTGGTCCGGTGCATTGCTTTCAAGTGTCTTGGTAGGCTGCATTGGATTGCTCGTCTGCTTTTGGCCTGGCATTTGGACTGAGTTGTTCACCTCAAACCCTTTGGTTCTTTCTTTCACTGCGCTTTACTTCCAATGGATTGGACCTTGCTACGGTTTCTTTGCATTGGGCTTGTGTTTGTATTTCGCATCTCAAGGTGCAGGCAAACTTCTTGGGCCCGTTTTGGCGGGCACTTTCAGACTGTGTTTGGTGGCAGCAGGCGGTATTTGGCTCACTCACAACAACGGTACCGCAGCTGAAATGTTTTCACTCATTGCAGCGGGCATG
Organism: Limnohabitans sp.; assembly: GCA_021300495.1. Taxonomy (GTDB): domain Bacteria; phylum Pseudomonadota; class Gammaproteobacteria; order Burkholderiales; family Burkholderiaceae_C; genus Limnohabitans_A. The sequence goes on from JAJTDK010000023.1 coordinate 48,575, forward strand.
GTGGGCTATGGCCTGCTAACTGCCTTATCGGTCTACAAAGTAAGCTGGGCTCGTTAAAGCGTTTGGATTTTAAAAACACTTCGGCGCTCACCCACGTTTGCACCTTTGATATTTTTCAATCCAGCAGAGCGCCAAGGCTTCAAGGCCTCACGCTGTTCAGAATCTAGCCATCCCAATTGATCCAATGCTTCTACAGAAGCTGCAAACAAGGCAGGCTTGTTGCCATCGGCAATTTTGATCGCTAGGGCTTGTCCGCGAGCACGACTGGCAATGACTTGGACACCATCTGCACCCACCTTCGTCACCCAATCACCACGGCCAACCCGCATGAAATCAGCATCGCTTCTGCCTGTACCAGACACCAACTCCGGGTGAGCCGACATGGCTTCGCCTAACAGTTTCAAACTGGCACCGTATTCGTTGTTTGATTCTGGTTGAGCCACACGTGCATAGGCCTGCGCCAAATTCGAAAGAGGCATGGCAAAGTTGGGAGCAGAGCAACCATCAATGCCCCAAGCCAAGTCTTCAGAAGCTATACCTGCCACGTCGGCCACGGCTTTGCGCACTTGAAGTTGTAAAGGGTGGGTGAGGTCTGTGTAAGTTTCTGCTGGTAGTTCGTGTAGCGCGCAATAGGCTAAAAAGCCACTGTGCTTGCCACTGCAATTGTGATGACGCTCGTCGTATTCAAAACCATCGGGTAGCGGCAGGTCGTTGAATGAGAAGCGGTAAGGCACATGACAGCCACATTGCATTTGCTTGTAAGTGCTACCGCTTTTTTTCAAAATAGAAGAGACCTGCGCTACGTGCATATCTTCACCATTGTGACTAGCGCACATAAGCGCCAATTCTTGCGAGCTAAAGCCAAAATGTTTGGCGCCACCACTTTGCATCAGTGGCAAGGCTTGTAGGGCTTTCAAGGTAGAGCGCGTAAAGCAAAGCCAGTGAGGGTTGCCCGCAGAGGCTATCAATTTGCCATGGATGTCGGTAACAGCCAGTGCTCCCAAGTGCAAGCACTCAGAAATGCCGTTGCGGGTGAGCTCAATCATGGGTACGAAATTCATAAGACCTCTGTCAAAAATGGCCAATTTTTCTGCCGTTTAAAGCGCGGCAACGCACCTGAAACCAACGTAACCCACTCGGGTGTCTCTAGGCTTTGTGGCCACATCTTCGGCCACCTGCCTGCTGGCGTCGTACCACCAAGAAGCCCCACGGGTGACTCTCTCGTCACCACTGCCTGTGTCAACCCATTCCCAGACATTGCCGCCCATGTCATACAAACCGTTCACCCCAGGTCGGGTTGTCATCACTGGCACGTGTCCTGTTCCGCGCCACAGTGAGCCCGCGGGCGCTGTCCCCTTCAAAGAAGTGCAGCCTTCTAGACAATGACTTTGGCGCGCACTGTCGCCATTGGGATATCGGTAGCGTTTACCTGAAACAAAACCGTCAGGGGCTTGAGATCTTTGTTCGACAAAAGCGGCATTGACCCACTCGGTGTCTCGCGGCAAGCGCTTGCCTTCGTGTTGACAAATTTTTTGAGCCTCATCAAATGTCAGGTGAACTGCGGGCTCATTGTCTTGCGCTGGAATTCCGAAGGGCGCACGCCAAGTCCAGCCTTTTTTCAGTACAAAGCCAGACTCGTAGATGTAACCACCGCCTTCTTTTTCAGCACGGCTGACGAAACCAGTACTCTGAGCAAATCGCTTGACTTGCGCTACTGTGACTTCATGGGCATCCCATAGCAGTCCGTGCACTTTAAGTTGTGCACCGATTGATGGGCTTGGCAATGGTGTTTGCGCTTGTGAAGAAAAGCAAAACGACAGGCCAAGTGCAATGAGAGCGTCGAAACGAATTTGCATTTTTTAATTACAACTTACGGGCTACCCAAAAGTGGGCGCCTTCTGGACCATATTGCTCTG
>JAJTDK010000088.1 GCA_021300495.1 Limnohabitans sp.
GCAGCTTCTCTAATTTGCAATTGCAACAGGGCTGCAGTGAGCTCGTTGATGCGGCGCTCTACCAACTCGTGGGGCATTTCAGATTCGTAGGCAGCAGGCGCAACTATAGGCAAATTCTGCAACTGGCCCTCCAAGCTAAACTGCGTACCAGTAGCGTCGACAGCCTTCACACTTACCTTGATCACTGTGCCATTTGCTGATTGCAAACGAACGGCCTCGCTCATAGGCATGCGCAGCAAAGCCCAGCACTCAGACCCCATGGCCACAGACGGCATGCGCCATCCTTCACCTGCGCGGTCGTATGTGTTGAGCATTTCTAGATGTCCAGTTCCACCCACAATAGACATCTCAACATTGCGCCACTGCAGTTGCGACAACAGTCCAATTTCTGCATCAAATGTTTCTGCCAAATCAATGGCGCGCTCGCCATAGTGCGCACTGCCGTGGCCGGCTTGTGCAATGGCGGTCATGAGTACTTCGTTGAAATCTGCCCCCAATCCCACAGTGGTGGTGGTGACGCCTGCGCCTGCTAGTGCAGAGACTTGTTCGCAAATTCGATCTTGACGCACCAAGCCACTGTTGGCCTGGCCATCCGACAACAAAATAACATGGCACGTAGATTCGCGGCCCGCGGTAGGTGCCAGCATTTCGCCGCCGCGTAACCAGCCAGCGTGCAAATCGGTGCTGCCGTTGGCGGTAATGCCATGAACCAAACCGTCGATGATGCCGCTGACTTGTTCAACCGGGGTGAGGGGCACGATGGTGTCCACGTGGTCATCGTATTGCACCAAGCCCACTTGGTCTTCTGGGTTCATGCGCTTGATCAGGTCAATGACGCAGCGCTTGGCTTCTCTTAGTTTCTGGCCCTGCATAGAACCAGAGCGGTCTACTACTAAGGCTAAGTTGAGAGGTGTGCGTTTAAAGCCTGCTTGATGCTCGGACTGCAAACGGACCAGCACATGGAAGTCTTGGTCAATGTGGCTTAAGGCGGGACGGATGGGGTTGATGACGATTTTCATGGTGTGCCTGCTTTCTGGTTTGGGGTTGTGGGTTGTGATTTACGGCTTATTTTTTTGTTGGTCTTCAAGGCTTTGAAGTCGGTGCTTCATTTCGAGATGCATGTCTTCATTCATCTTCATAAACACTTCAAGCTTGTGCGATTGGTGATCAAACATTCTGTTCAATTCGCGTTTTTGCTCATGGAATAATTCACCAAACATGCGCTCCAGAAAATCTTTCTGCTTGTGCGCTTCTTCAAACATGTACCTTTGCTGGTCCATTTGCTTTTCGATCATCAGCATGGGTTTCTGCAGCAGTGAATCAAATCGGTGCGCCGCATGGTCCATCATGTTTGCCAGTGTTGAAACAGCTTGCTTAAATTCGGCTGCAAACATCTGCACGTCGCGTGGTTGGGAGCCCATGTTTTTCATGGCGTCTTCAACCATCATGTGCACCTTGTTTTGCATGTCATTCAACTGCACGCGAACCCGTTGCTCCATGTCGCGCATCTCGTGCATGACATCCACCATGCCCATTCCGGTGGACATACTTTGAAGCGGCTTGGTTGGGGTAGCGCGTCTGGAAGCAGTAGCGGCGGTTTTGAGCGCTGGCGACTCAGATCGAAATGCCGCCACCAACAACTCGGCTTCGCTGGTGCGGTCTGGTTTTTCTAGGTAGGCGGTGAGGGCGTCTGTGGGCACGGCGCCGGTGTATTTGGCAATCTTGGCCAAAGGGAAGCCTTCGGCCAACAAGCGCCTGGCGGCTACAAACTGAACCAAGTGACGGAAGCCATAAAGGGCGTCGCGGCCTTCGCGGGAGGGCTTGTCTACTACACCCATGGACACGTAGTGGCGCAGCAGTCTTTCGTTGCCTTCGGTGGCTTCTTGGTCTAGTTTGAGTGTCTTGGCAACGTCTTGGGCTTTGTCGATTAGGGCGTCGGCGCTGCCTTGGAAGTCATTGCGTAAAGTTTCTAAGTACTTGTTCATGTTGAAAATCTCCTTAACTTTGGAACCCTAGAGACTTCTAGGATGCCATCGATGACTGTCATTATGACAGTCGAGATTGTCATTGTCAACATGACAATTGAAATTGGCGACTAGGACTTACCCTAAAGGGTGTTTAGATAAATTTCCGGGTAGATATTAGTGGGGTGGAGGCTCGCTAAATGAGCCTCCTACGCGAATGCATTTCAATCAATCGTCAACCCATTGGTTTTAATGAGCTCCGCAAATTTCTGAGTTTCATCCTGAATAAATTTACGAAATGCCTCGGGGCTTGTTGGCTTGGGCGAGAACTCCTGAGCTGCAAGCTTCTGCTTCACATTGGGTGAATCCAAGACGCTCACGACTTCTTTGTTGATAAAACTTACGACGTTTGAGGGTGTTCCTGCTGGTGCCAACAGACCTAGCCAAGTAAGGGCTTCAAAGCCAGGAATTCCAGACTCAGACAGTGTTGGCAACTCTGGTCTGAGTTTTGACCTTGTTTGACTTGTCACAGCCAGTGCTTTTGCTTGGCCATTGTTCGAAATTGCAAATGCTGTAGCAGCATTGTCAAATTGCATGTCAATTTGATTGCCTGCAAGATCAGCAAGCGACTGACTGCTACCTTTGTAGGGCACATGAACAGCTTTACCGTTGATTCGATTCAGCATCATGAGTGTTGTCAAATGCTGAGATGTTCCCATGCCACTGGTACCATAAGAAACCGCATCAGGTTTCGATTTGATAATGCCAATCAATTCTTGAACATTTTTTGCCCCCGATTTGTTACTTGCTAACAGAACCAGTGGTGTGTCTGCAAGTTGTGTAATCGGCGCGAAATCTTTGTCAACGTTGTAGCTTAATTTTTTAATCAGATTAGGGTTAACTGACAAAGCAGTTTGCGTTCCCAAAAGCAATGTGTAGCCATCTGCTTTGGCGCGAGCAACAAATTCGGTACCGATGCCGCCACCTGCACCCGCTTTATTTTCAACAATCACGGCAGCTCCCCATTTCTTACTCAACTCATCTGCCAAAAGTCTAGCAATGATGTCGGTCGCACCTCCAGGGGCGAAGGGCACAACAATAGAAACACGTGCAGCGTTTGGATAGCCGTTAGGGCCAAGTGATGCCACTGGTTGTGCAAAGACATTGGTAGCGCACAGAACAACAGCTGACGTTCCAAGGCTGATTAAAGTTCGAACAGATGAAAATTTAAAAGAGATCATTTTTTGCAGCAAGAAAAAAAGCACTGTTGAATTGAATCAACAGTGCCGAATTGAAATAAAAACCTAGACTTTAGAAGTTGCTGTATGACATGCGAATGCCAATTGTTCTTGGAGGAGCTGCACTAACTTGCAATGCACCGCCACCGCCCCAAACAAATCGGTTAATTGTTTGCTTGTCAGTAATGTTGTCTACATAGCCCATGAAGGACAATGTATCGCTGTAGCGCCAGTTAACTTTAAGGTCAGCCTTGACATACGAGCCTTGCTTTTCAATGTCAGCATTGGAAGGTTGACCGAAGAAGCCGCTTGAGAAGCTGGTAATTAACATAGGTGTCAACAAGCTTCCGTTCGCCAAGCGCATGTCATGCTTCACATACACAGAACCTTGAATTGTTGGTGCATAAGGAATTCGTTTTCCGCTCAAATCGCAACCAAACGCAGCAGCAGCCTGACCAGCGCCACCGGTTCCTGGCACAACTCTGCAGTTATAGCCAGGTGCAAAAACTCTCTTTTGTCCTGCAGGTGCAATCACAATACCGTTCGAATCTGTTTGTGCCGCAGTGCTAGTGGGGTCACTGACCAAGATGGATGTTCCAAAGGGCAGGGCAACATCGGGAAAGCTACCGTACTTTGCATCCAACAACGACAGTGCACCGCCAATTGAAGTTTGCTTAGAGGTGCGCCATTCCAATTCTGCCTCAATGCCTTTTGACTTGGCCTTGGCAGCATTAAAGATGGTTGACACAGTGGTAGCACCTACTGCAACTTGTCTTTGCTCTTGCAGGTTTGTGTAGTCGTTGTTAAAGACGGCTAAGTTCAACTGCATTTTGTTGTCAAGGAATCGATTTTTTGAACCAAATTCAATGGCGGTTACTTCCTCAGGCTTGAAGGTTCTGAGCGATCCAATGGCTTGACCCGAATTGAAACCACCTGAACGGAAGCCATTTGACAAGCTTGTATAAACCATTTGTGATTTATTCAGTTCGTAGTCAATTGCCAATTTACCAGTAGCCTTACTGAATGTCGCATCGTCATAAGTTGCGCCCGTCACAGAATTAGTACCAGGAAGGCAGTTAAAGCCTGGCTGATTATTGCTGCCAGTGCAATTGCTCTTACCCTGGGTACCAAACGCCCCTGCACTTGGCAGCGGTGTGTTCAAGGTAATCAATGTGCCGTCTGGTGCACCCGAAGCATTCAAAGGCAGAATTGAATTTGCGTTAGCGAATTGGAATGATTTTTTATCGCGAGTTGTGCGAGCACCAGCAGTCAAGTTCATCTTGTCTGTGGCTTTGAATTTCAATTGTCCGTAAAGCGCAGTAGAGCTGGTAGATGGCAACTGCAGATCATAGAAACCGCCGCCGTTTTGCGCTAAGTTGATAGGATTGGCTACCGCTGTAGAGCGAATGGTTCTTGGCAATTGCTCATTGATGAAAAGCCCAGTCAAGTCGTCTTTGAACAAATACACACCTGCAACATAGCTAAGTTGCTTGGTGTTGTCTGAAAGAACTTGAAACTCCTGCGACATCGTCTTAGCAGCTGTCTTTTGATAATCGATACCAATGGTCGAGGCTGAAAAGTCTGTATCTGACGATCTGGCCGCTTTGAAGTCGGCATAGCCAGTAATCGATTTGAAGGTCAAATCGTTAACGCGGTAAGAGATGTCAGACGAAAAGTTTGTGTCTCTCAAGTTGAGGAACGTTCTGTAATCGTTATTGATTCGGGCAAGTTCCGTTGGTTTGTGAAGTGGAATGCCCAAGTCAATGCCACTGCCAATTGCATTGGCGCCTGTACCTGCTCCGGCGCCCACTGTACGCGTGCAATCGTTTACGTTATCTCTATTGCCACCCCGGGTATTCAAAATGAACAGGCTAGAGTTGAACAGTTGTTGGCAGGAGGGGGTGTGCAAATAGCTACCAACTACTTTGTAACCAAACGCTGAACCACCGTTACCACCTTGCTCAGAAACGTCAGCGCGGAAAACTGCCTTCAAATCTTTGGAGGGTTCAAGTCTGAGGGATGCGCGTAAGTACTTTTGATCTTTGTCAAACAGGCCAGCTGCAGGATTGAAATCATTTTTGATCCAAGGGTCTGCTTTTTCAAACATGCCCGCCAATCTGAAAGCGGCAGTATCGTTCAACGGTACATTGATCGCACCATCAAATCTTTTCTTGCCAAAGCTGCCAAGTTCAAAATTCGCAGTTTTTTCAGACTCTTTCAATGAGGGCTCATTGGTAGAAATTGATACGGTTCCACCAAAAGTATTTCGGCCGAACAAAGTGCCTTGAGGACCGCGCAGCACTTCAACCCGATTTAAGTCAACAAATCCAAGCATGGCCTGTTGTGCTCGCGATTTGTAAATACCGTCAACAAAGTATCCAATGGTTGTATCTGCGTTCACTGCCACGTTTTCAGTACGCACACCACGGATAGAGGGGCGGGCATCAGCGCCAGAGCGACTGAATGTAAAACCAGCTGAAATAGTCTCAAGCTGAGACAAGTCAGTCAAATTGCGCTCAGCCAATGTGGCGCTAGAAATAGCCGTGACCGACACGTTCACGTTTTGCAAGTTTTCTGATCGGCGATTGGCCGTCACGTTGATATTTTGAATTTCAGCGTTATCGGCAGCACTATTCTGGGCAAAAGCTATACCTGGAGTTGCCAACGACCATACGCTAAGTGCGGCGGCGATATGGATGTGAATATGTGCGCGATGAAAAGGGACCTTCATGAATGACCTCCAAGGTTTAGGTGAAAATACGAAAAATATAGATAACGCATACGTATGCAATGTAAAAATCATGACACAAACTGTCGATAAGGACTTACCCTGAATTTGTCCGAAATTCAATCTTTTTAGTTTGCATACTTATGCATAAAGTAGGTAGCTAATAAAAAGTTAACTGATGTCCTAGCGCACTTTTCAAAAATGTCACCTAGCATTCCACGATATTGACAGCCAGTCCGCCACGCGCAGTTTCCTTGTACTTCGTCTTCATATCCGCTCCTGTTTCGCGCATGGTTTTAATGACTTTATCGAGGCTCACAAAATGAGAGCCGTCGCCTTTAAGGGCGAGTCTTGCTGCATTGATTGCTTTGACCGATGCAATTGCATTTCTTTCAATGCAAGGAATTTGAACCAAGCCTCCAACAGGATCACAGGTGAGTCCAAGGTGATGCTCCATAGCAATTTCAGCAGCATTTTCAATTTGCTCAGGCGTGCCGCCCATAACGGCACACAAACCTGCTGCGGCCATTGAACAAGCTACGCCCACTTCGCCTTGGCAGCCAACTTCTGCGCCACTGATGGATGCATTCTTCTTGTACAAAATACCGATGGCGCCAGATGTCAGAAAAAAATCAACTATGCCATTCTCATTGGCGTTTGGATAAAACTTCATGTAGTAGTGCAAAACAGCAGGAATAATGCCAGCTGCGCCATTCGTAGGAGCAGTAACTACACGCCCGCCGGCAGCATTTTCTTCACTCACAGCCAGTGCGAAAAAATTCACCCAGTCCATCACCTCAAGTGGGTCT
>JAJTDK010000089.1 GCA_021300495.1 Limnohabitans sp.
ATTGGCATAGTTGCTTTGTGCAGCCAGTTGAAGCAAGGCAGTCAGAGCCTGCGCACTGCTTCGTTCCTCGCGTGAAAGCCCAGAACCGTTGTCTATCACGGGTGCCTTGTGACCTTGCATGTTTTTCGCCCACCATTGCAAGACAACTTGTTTAGAGGCTGCAAAATTGCCCGCGCCTTGTTGGCTCGACAAAGTCAGAAACAATTGCTGCGCCATGACATTGTTAGAAAGTTTGTTGATGTCGGCTACGACATCGCTCAAGGGCAACGAAGGCGCTTCATGCCATAGCGTGACTTGCGTCGGCGTTAAGCCATGGCGCACTTGCCCCTTGAGTTGGCCCCCCGCTTGGCGCCACATGGCTTGCACCATGCGCGGCGCAAAAGATTGAGGTTCAATGTAAGCCACGGGCCACTTTTGTTCACCACACGCTTTGGGGTAAGTGCCATTGAAGCGCACGCTGTCAGCTTTGGAAAAGTCGGCGCGCAATTGGGTCCGCCAATCTTGGCAAGGACCGGCTGACAAGGGTACGCTAATCGGCCATTGAACATTGGCAAGTGGCGGCTCATTTTCAATTTTGGCTTCACTTCGGACCGTATCGGGCGTGAACTTGAACAACATCGCATTGAAGTTGAGCAGAAGCCCTTGCGGTGCAACGTTGTAGGGTCGCAGCGGCTCATCGTCAAAGCTTGCAGGATTTTTTTCGGGCAAATCAAAAACACTGCCATCCAAAATGATGTCGCCTTTGACTTCGCGCAGGCCTTTGGCCATCACATCTTGGAGCAAGCTTTGCAGGCGCTCCACGACCAACTTGGGATCGCCACTGCCTTTCAAATACAGATTGCCTTGCAAAACGCCCTCTTTGATGGGTCCATCCACCCACACTTTGTTTCGCCAAGTAAAGTCGGGCCCCAAAAGTGACAAGCCTGCTGAGGTGGTGATAAGCTTCATGACAGATGCAGGATTCATCTCTGCGTCGGCATGAAGACTGAGTCGGGGCTTAGAGGGGCCCGCGCTTGGCGGCGTCAAGGGTGTGACCATGATGCTCACAGCACTCATGGGGACGTTGGCTTGTTTGAAGGCCTGAACGACGGGTTCCGGAACCCGTGGCGTTTCAGCTTGTTTGACATGAGGCTTGGCTGTTAAAGCCAAACTTTGAAACGCCAACACCATGGCCAAACCCAACTGAAGAGAATACTGAAAGGTAGATTTGCGCATCCCTGAAGTCTAGCCGTCCTTGCCAACTTAGACCAAGGGCAGGACGTATCATTGGGACATGGCATTTTCACAAATTAGCATGGGTCGCTTGGCGGCCGTGGTCACCGTTCTCATTTGGACATCCTTCATCATTGTGGCGCGGGCCTCCGCATCTCATGTGCTCTTGCCATTGGACATTGCATGTGCGCGCATCTTGGGCGCTAGCAGCGTGCTATTGCCCTGGGCTTGGTGGCTCATGCGCGATGCCAGACAACGCGGCGAAAAAGTGGGCTCCTTGTTTGGTTTGTCGCCCTTGCCCTTGCGCGTGACTGTTCAGGCGGGCATGTTGGGCGGATTTTTGTATTCCTTGCTGGCTTACATCGGCTTTTTTTATGCGCCTGCAGGGCATGCCTCAGTGCTCATGCCGGGCAGTTTGCCGCTGTGGACCACTTTGCTGATGTGGCTCTTTTTGCGCGAACACATTGGCCTGAATCGCGCCATTGGTTTGGGCATGATTGTGTGCGGCGACATTTTGGTGGGTGGCATCAGTTTGCTCAAAGCCTTTGATGGCGGCGATGTTTGGATAGGGGATCTTTTATTTATCACGGCAGCATTTTGTTGGTCGGCCTACAGCGTCACCGTTCGGCACTACGGACTGGATGCCGTGCGAGCCACCATGGCCATCACGGCTTTTGCACTTGTGAGCTTTGTCCCTGCTTATGCCTTGCTCGTTAACTTGAACGTATTGCCAAGCCACATGGCTCAAGCCTCATGGGCTGAAATTTTGTTTCAAGCCGTTTTTCAGGGGGTGGGTTCGGTGGTCATTTCGGGCATCACCTTCACGCAAATGATTCGCACGTTTGGCCCGGTCAAGTCCACCATGATCACGGCCTTGGTGCCAGGTTTGTCAGCCTTGGGTGCTGTGGTATTTTTAGGAGAGCCCCTGTCTTGGAACTTATGGGCCGGCTTGGCGTTGGTCACAGGCGGTATCTTGTTTGGCGTAAGGCAAGCCGTGGTCAAATCCTCACTTTTGAAACCTTGATGCGATGACCCAAGCCTTGAAATTTTTGGCCTTTGACACCAGCACCGACATGATGTCGGTCGCCTTGTCGAACGGCCAACAAACTTGGCATCACCATGGCGTGGGGGGTGCCAATGCCTCGGCCCAATTGATTCCCACGGTCCATGCCTTGCTATCGCAAGCGCAATTGCAATTGTCTGAGTTGACAGCCTTGGTGGTGGGCCAAGGCCCTGGTTCTTTCACAGGTCTCAGGACGGCCTGTGCGGTTGCGCAAGGTCTTGCTTTAGGCGCTAATTTAAAAATCATTCCTGTCGACAGTTTGAAGGCAGTGGCAGAAGATGCCCGGCAATCACTGGCGCCTGCGCAAGACTGGCACATTGCCTCAGTGATGGACGCTCGCATGAGCGAGGTGTATGTGGGTGTGTATGCGTGGCACGCGGCAATATCGCAATGGACATCGGTGCAGCCTCTTCAAGTAGGCCCACCCGAAGCCATGGCAGCTCAGTTAAGCCGCCTGAAACTGCATCAATTGGTGCTGGCGGGCAATGGCTTTGAAGTTTACAAAGAACGTTTTCCTTTGCAACAATTTGAAACTAGCGGGGTGCCTATTCGCAGCATTACAGCTGTGCCACACGCTTTGGCTTTGTTGCGCTTGGCGCCTGCCTTGTGGGCCGACCAACAAGCGATTGCACCTGAAGGCGTTCAGCCTCTTTACATTCGCGACAAGGTTGCTCAGACCACGGCAGAGAGAGACGCCATCAAACTGGCAAATGCAAATGCAAATGCAAATGCAAATGCATCGACATTCACATCGACTCCGCCGCAAGCATGAACCTCTGGCCCCCAGAACTCAAGCAAATGCTGACACCCGAGACCCAGGTGCAGTTGCTCGCCATGACCGAGGCCGACTTAGATGCGGTGGTGGCCGTTGAACAATCGGCATACAGCCACGCTTGGACATTGGGAAATTTCAAAGATGCCTTGAAGGCGGGTTATGTGGCTCATCGCTTGGTAGCCGGTGAGCAATTGGTGGGTTACTTTGTCGCCATGCAGGTCATTGACGAAGTTCATTTGCTCAACATCACCGTAGCGCCGCCCTTTCAGCGACAAGGCTGGGCGCGTTGTTTGATGCAGTCCTTGAGCCTTTGGTCTCAGGCCCATGGTGCAACTTGCCTATGGCTTGAGGTACGTGAAAGCAATGCACCTGCCTTGAACTTGTACCAAAGTTTTGGCTTTCAACAAGTGGGTTTCAGAAAAGATTACTATCCTGCTAGTAGAACCACCCGAGAGTCTGCGGTGGTCATGAGCATGCCCCTCAAAGCCTAAGCAATGACTGAAGATACAACTGTTTCTGTAGCTGAAAACGCCACGCGTTTTGAACTAGACGATCGCCAACGTGCCATGTTGGCGGAAATGGGTGTGCGTGTCTGGATGCCGCAAGCTGAACGCGCCGCGCCTGCGCTTGCCTCGGTAGCCGCACAAACTGCTGCACCACCGACGTCCCAACAGGGTGCTGCCTCAACTTCAGTCCATCCTGTTTCTAATGCACTGCAAATGGTGTCGGTTCCCATTGTCGATATTTCGAATTTGCCAGATGGCATTGCCAGCATGGACTGGGCACAACTGCAGTCGGCCGTAATGGCTTGCACGGGTTGCGGCTTGTGCCAGTCGCGCCAGCAAGCTATTTTGGGAGAAGGCTTGGCTTCAGCCGATTGGATGATCGTGGGCGATGCGCCCGGCGAGGAAGAAGACCAAGCTGCGAGAAGTTTTGCAGGGCCTGCAGGCCTATTGCTCGACAACATGTTGAAAGCGCTCAGCCTCACGCGAGAGCAAGTTTATTTGACGCACGCATTGAAATGCCGCACCCCCGTTGGCCGCAACGCGAGCCAAGTGGAGGTGTCTCATTGCGCCACTTATTTGGCGCGGCAAGTTGAGCTGGTCCAGCCCAAAGTTATTTTGGCCATGGGTAGAACGGCTGCTCTGGCTTTGTTGCAAAGTGCAGAGCCATTGGGCAAGTTACGCTCACAAGTGCAAAGCTTCAAGGGTGTGCCAGTGGTGGTGACCTACCCCCCCGCTTACTTGCTGCGCAATCAAGCTGACAAAGCCAAGGCTTGGGCCGATTTGTGTGTGGCTGCCAGTTTGGTGCAGTCAGCAAGCACTTAAGCTGCTTCAGTTTTTGCAGGCTCAGTGGGCTGAGATGGCCAAAGCACACTGGCAATAGACATCAGCATCAGGCCCATTGCTGCCCAATCTTGCCAATGCAGAACTTCATTCAGGGCCCATGCGCCACTGAACACACCCAAAATGGGAATCATCATGACACTCAAGGTAGAGGCCACGGGCGGCAAACCTCGGGCCAAATAAAACCATGCGGAGTGGGCAAAGCCGAACACCAACAGGGCGTTGTAGAGAATGGCCAACCAATGCACAGGTGTGGGTTCTTGCCATCTATCTGATTCAAAAACAAAAGCCAATACTGAAATGACCAAGGTGGTCATGGCAGTCATCCAAAAAGACAAGGTGAGAGTTGGCAAAGGGATGGTGGTTCTGCGCAGCATTTGTGTGCCCAATGCCCACGTACTGGCAGCCACCAAGGCCAAAACCACGCCAAGGGGTTTGCCAGAGAGGTTGACCAATTCATGCCAAAGCAAAAGAATGACCCCAAGTGCCGCAGCGGCCACCCCGCCCCATGCGCGCTTAGAAAGTTGGTTTTGAAAAATAAATGCGCCAATTAAGGCTGAAAAAATGGGCATGGTGTAACCCAGAATGGCGGATCTCCCACTGGACAAATATTGCACCGCCAAAATGATCAAGGCGTGCCAAATGAACATGTTGAAGATGGCCAGCACAAATAGTTCGCGCCAGTACTGCCTTGGAATTCGAAAGGGTACCTTCATGGCCCAAAGGCCCAAACCCAATACGGGTGTGCCGATGAGCAAGCAAAGCATCCGAAATGTCAGGGGTGGAAATCCCGTGACGCCCAATTTCATGACAGGCCAGTTAAGACCCCAAACGACAGTTAAAAGCGCCAAGACCACCCATTGGCGTGTTGTAAGTGAATGCATGGTCTGATCTTAGTGGCAATTGGCTGAATTGCCTGTAATTTCGGACTGGCAGCTTGAGCCTTTAAAATCAAGCCATGACCTTCTTAGAACAACTGCAAGGCGCCGAGCGCCAAAACGGCTCACTGTTGTGCGTAGGGCTTGACCCTGAACCCGGCAAATTTCCTGCGAGCATGAAGGGCGATGCCAGCAAGATCTATGATTTTTGCGCGCAGATTGTCGATGCCACGGCCGACTTGGCCATTTCATTCAAGCCCCAAATTGCGTACTTCGCTGCGCACCGAGCAGAAAATCAATTGGAAAAACTCATGGCGCACATGCGCCGCATCGCACCGAATGTGCCGGTTATTTTGGATGCCAAGCGAGGCGACATTGGTGCCACCGCGGAGCAATATGCCTTAGAAGCATTTGAGCGATATGGCGCCGACGCGGTCACGCTGTCACCTTTTATGGGCTTTGACTCTGTGCAGCCGTATTTGAAGCACCATGGCAAGGGCGCGTTTTTGTTGTGTCGCACGTCTAACCCTGGCGGAGACGATCTGCAGAACCAGCGCTTGGCTTCAGTGGAGGGGCAGCCCTTGTTGTACGAACACATTGCCAAGTTGGCGCAAGGCCCTTGGAATGTGAATGGCCAGTTAGGCTTGGTGGTAGGTGCCACTTACCCTGCTGAAATTGAACGTGTGCGCAGTTTAGCGCCTACTTTGCCGTTGCTCATCCCTGGTGTGGGTGCGCAAGGCGGCGACGCTGTCGCCACCATCAAGGCCGGCTACCGCCAGAGCAACGGTGCCACCACCGGTGCGGTCATTGTGAGTTCATCGAGGGCTATTTTGTATGCGTCATCGGGTGATGATTTTGCGCAAGCTGCGCGCCAAGAAGCCATGCGAACGCGTGACCTTTTGAAAGCTGCCGCCCAAGGCTGAAGCGATGCTGTGTCCTGATGCAAATGCGCTCAGGACGTTTTATTTTTCAAGCAAGCGCTTCAAGTAACGGCCGGTAAAGCTGGCCGGATTTTGCGCCAATGTTTCGGGCGTGCCCACTCCCACTACCGTACCGCCGCCCGAGCCACCTTCAGGGCCCATGTCGATCAACCAATCGGCGGTTTTGATCACATCCAGGTTGTGCTCAATGACCACAATGGTGTTACCTGCATCACGCAGTTGGTGCAAAACTTTGAGCAACAAGGCAATGTCGGCAAAGTGCAGGCCCGTGGTGGGCTCGTCCAAAATGTAAAGCGTGCGGCCGGTGTCGCGCTTGGACAATTCCAGTGCCAACTTCACCCGCTGTGCTTCACCGCCCGACAAGGTGGTGGCAGCTTGGCCTAATCGGATGTAGCTCAAACCTACATCGAGCAATGTTTGCAGTTTTCGCGCAATGGTGGGCACCGCATTGAAAAACTCAAACGCCGCC
>JAJTDK010000090.1 GCA_021300495.1 Limnohabitans sp.
GTGACGACCATCAAGGGTGCGAGGCCCCATCCGCTGACCACTTCGGCCAACTGATTGGGTACTTGTGTGAGAGCCAGTGAAGAGTTCATGACATCGGCACCAATGAAAATCATGAAAATCATGGCTGAGCTTTCAGCCGTTGCATAAAAGCACAATTTGAATTTGGCCCACGTGATTTCTCGCTTCAGCAAGGCCGCCACAAAGGTGGAAGCGGCTCCGACACCTGCGCCTTCAGTGGGCGTGAAATAACCACCGTAAATGCCGCCAAACACAATGATAAAAATGCTCGCAATAGGCAAAATGCCCGCCAGGGCGGCCATGGAGAATTGCTCAATGTCGTCATCTACTTCGGGCGCTTGTCCGGGAACCACACGCACATAGATGGCGATGGCAATCATGTAGCCCAGCATGGCAATGAGGCCTGGCACCATGGCGGCTGCAAACAACTTCGCAATGTTCTGTTCAGTCAAGATGGCGTAAATCACCAAAGGAACTGAAGGCGGAATCAAAATGCCCAAGGTGCCACCTGCAGCCAATGTGCCTGTCGACAAGCGGCCTGAATAGCCGTGTCTTTTCATCTCAGGCAAAGCGACGCCGGTGATGGTGGCTGCTGTAGCAACAGACGAGCCGCAGATCGAACCAAAGGCTGCACTGGCCAACACAGCCGCCATGGCCAAGCCGCCCTTGAAGCGCCCCATGACGCTGGCGGCAAATTGGAACAAGGCCTTGCTGATGCCACCTTGGGTTGCAAAGTGGCCCATCAAAATAAACAAGGGAATGACCGACAGGTCATAACTTGCAAATCGTGCAAAGGCCAAGTTGTTGAGAAAGCTCGAGTAAGGGCCCCAGCCCGTTTGAATCAGATAACCCAGGGTTCCTGCTGAAAACATAGAGACAGCGATGGGAACACGGATGGCCATGAGAACCAGCATGGCACCAAAAATAATCAAACACAGTGTGAGTGCGCTCATGCTGAGGCGCCTGCGGAGTTCGTGAACTTCTCACCCATCAGGGCCTGAGTCAAAGCAATGGCGGCGCTCAGTGCCAACGGGGGCGTCATGGCGGCATACACAATCCACTCGGGGAAGCCCAGCATCATGGAGCCCGATTGGGAAACCCATGCGTTCATACCGCCCAAGTAGGTTCGCCATGTGAGCAAGGCAAATGCAGCGGCCATGAACAAAGCGCCCAGTCTGTCGAGTTGGGCGGTGGTGGCCTCACTGGCCTTGGCTGTGAAAAAGTCCACAATGATGTTGGCCTTTTTGAACTGACACATCGGCATGAACAAAGCAATCGCTGCTCCTGTGGCAACACCGGTCAACTCAAAGTCACCCACGATGGTCTGGCCTGTTGTGTTTCGACCGATTAGGCTATAGCAAGTCATCAAGGTGATGAATGTGAGCAATGCCCCCGATAAAATGCTGCAAAACTTGGCCAGCAATTCGAGTATTTTCAATGTGGACTCCCAAAAAAGGGGATTGCTCCCCTTTTTTATTTCTGTTTATTTGGCAGGATCGACTTTGATGGTCAAAGTGCCAATGCCAGCAACGCGGCCAACCAATGTATCACCTGCAACCACTGCTGCTACGCCTTCAGGGGTGCCTGTGTAAATCAAATCGCCTGGTTGCAACTCCCATGCGGCTGACAAATGTTCAATGGTTTCTGCCACATTCCAAATGAGCTTGGCAACATTGCTGGTTTGACGCATGGCACCATTGACCAAGAGATCTATTTCAGCATGGTTCACATCGCCAGCCTTCTCAATGGGTGTGATGGGGCCAATGGGTGCTGAGTGATCAAATGCCTTGCCAATACACCATGGGCGACCTTGCTTTTTCATGTCGTTTTGCAAATCACGGCGCGTCATGTCAAGGCCCACGGCATATCCAAAGATATGTTTCTCTGCATCTGCTGCTTTGATGTTGCGACCACCCGTTCCGATGGCTACAACCAGTTCAATTTCGTGGTGGAAATTTTGTGTCAAGCTAGGGTAGGGCATGTGGCCTGTTTCGCCCTCATTCACAACCACCAACGAGTCTGTCGGCTTTAAAAAGAAGAAGGGTGGCTCGCGGCCAGTGAAGCCCATTTCTTTGGCATGTTCTTCGTAATTGCGGCCGACGCAATAAATGCGGCGTGCGGGGAATCGATCAGCTCGGCCCAAGACCGGTACGGAAACCACGGGGGCGGGAGAGAAAACAAAGCTCATAACAACCTTTCGTTAAAACAATTAACACGCTCAAATTCAGTTTTGATAAGTATACTTATTAATTCACGAATCTTTAGCAAACCTCTGATGATAATCCTATGAACAAAAGCTTTGATTTTGCAAAGGCGCCAGGCCATTTGGTGCGCCGAGCACAACAAATTGCGGTGGCCTTGTTCATGGCTGAATTGGCAGGAGAAGATGTCACACCCGTTCAATTTGCGATTTTGAATGCTGTGATGGACACCCCTGGCATTGATCAAATCACTTTGGCAGGACGCGTTGCCTTTGATGCGGCAACATCGGGCTCGGTGATCGGGCGCTTAGAAAGCAAAGGATGGATCAAGCGAGAACCTGATGAAATTGATCGGCGAAGGAAGCTTTTGTGGTTGACCCCAGAGGGCCACACGGCCACGCTCCAAATGAAAACAGCGGTGGAGCGTGTTCAAGAAAACTTACTCAAACCCCTAAGCCAAGACGAATCAGAGCATCTGGCCGCATTGCTGACCAAGCTGGTGGCGGGCCACGAACTAAAGGCTCCCTGAGTTTGATCGGCTTGCTTTTTCAGGCGACTTCAAGTGCGGACAAAAAGTCAGATGCCTGTTAACTTTTGTAGGTGAGCACAAAATGTTCTACCACTGGCGGCGCAGCAAAGAACGGTCCAACGATGGCGCGCCACTCTGTGAACAAAGCTGACTCTCTAAAGCCAATGGTGTGATCTTCAAGGGTGTCCCAGAAAATTTGCAAAATAAATCGATCGGGGCTTTCAATGCCCTTATTGACCTTGGCACCCTGAAATCCATTGGCCTGAGAGATGACTGTTTGAAGACCGCGCGCAATGGCTTCTTCAAACTCAGCTTGTTGGCCGGGCTTGATGCGAATGTCTGCAAGTTCAAGAATCATGATGGTCCTAGATTAAAAAAATATTTTTGAAATTAAGCTCGGTGCTGTTTGGCAGCCCACAACACAAGCGCCACAAAAGCCAAGCTCACAATGCTCAACGCAAAACTGCCGGCGGCCCAAAAAGTGCTGACCTCAGGGCGACTGCTCAAAGGGCCCAAGCCATGATACGCCCAAAAATATGCGCCCCAAAGACCAACGCCCCACAACATGACGCTGTAAATGATCAAAGGCAGAAGCGTCATTTTGTAACACCGCAATATAAACGCACACACGGCTTGAAGTGCGTCAACCAAATGATGAAGCGCAACCCATCCCAGCACAGAAGCCGCAGCCAGGATGACCGCCGTATCGGTTGAGAATAAGCTGGCTAAAGCATCCTTGCCAATAAGCAACGCGCTGCTCAGTGCCAAGGCCAGTGCCAAAGTTAACTTCAGACCCGTGTGGGCGGCATCTTCTGCACGACGCGGTTCGTTGGCCCCAATCCAAAAGCCAACCCGTGCACTGCAAGCGATGCCTAGCGCCAATGGCACCATGTAAAGCAGAGTGGCAATACTGGTTGCAACTTGGTGGCTGGCTGATGCCACCACACCTTGTCTAGATATAAACAAGGCCATCATGGTGAAGGAAGTGACTTCCACCATCAAAGACAATGCAGCAGGAATTCCCAAGTGCAAAAACGCGCGGATCATTTTCCAGTTAGGTGCTTCCAAGGGCTTCCAAATTTTGAATTTTTGGTAAACCTTTTGGTAGCGCAAAAAACAAAGGCCCATGACCATGAGCCATGTATTCACCACCAAAGTTGCCCAGGCGCAGCCCACAAGGCCTTGCGCCTCCAAGCCCCAGCCACCAAAAGTGAACCAAATTGAAAGAGGAATTTTGATGCCTAAAGATGCAATTTGAAGCGCTGTGACCCAGAACGGCATACCCAGGCTCTGGTTCAGTGTTGAATACATTCGAAACAGCAGGGAAGGACCAACCGCGATCGCCAGAACCTGCAGGTAATTTCGCACATCATTTTGTAAAACTTCAGGCACGCCAGTGGCATTCAGCCAAGGATCAGGAAAGAGCAGGGTCAGGGTACCCAGGACGATGACGGCAACGCACAAGTACAAGGCCTGACGCACGGATTGACCCAGGGCTACATGAGATCCAGCGCCTCTAAGCTCTGCCCAGACCGGGAGCAGCGCGGTGATCAAGCCATTCAAGGCCACATAGATGCTGACGTAAATGGCGGAACCCACCGATAAAGCAGCCAGTGCAGAAGCGTCGTAGCGACCGGCAATGAGGGTGTCGGCAACACCAAAAGCCATCACAGCCAGTTGCCCCACTAAAACCGTACCGGCGTGACGAAGGATGGTGCGCGCTTCAAACATGCCGCAATTCGCGCTCAGGGTTTGGCGGAGATAGAAATCGGCAGGGCTCTGAACAAGACGATGTCTTCGTTGTTGTCTGAGGGACGGCGCACTGTGGCGTGTTGTGTCCAGGCACTTGCATCAACTTCTTGGGTGAATGAAGTCAGAGCCTGTGTGTCGACAATGAGCCATGGACATGGGCTTGCCTCTGTCTGATTTTTATCAGTTCGGGTTGCGACTGGAATCAGTTTGAGATTGCCATGAAATTGAAAAGCTGCGCCTTGCGCCTTGGTCAATCTATAGTAATGAACACAGTCAGTTGCACCCATCATGCTGCGAACTTTGTTAACCAGGGGCGCATAGCTTCTGCCGAAATCTAGCAAGGGCAGCCAAAGTGTCATGACCAAAAGCCAGCACAAGGTGGCACCACTGGCAGGCAGCACCATGCTCTTCCAAAGTGCCGAGCGATGTCTACCGGCTCGCCATCTGACAAGGCCGGCCCAGGCCAGTGTTGCCAAGCTAGCCAAAATGAATGCTGTGAGTGAGAACTGAAGCACAAAACCTGGCGCAAGTCGGGCCACATTGATGGCAGGCTGAGCAGGGAAGCCTGTTTGCATTGACAACCAAACAGTCCAAATGATGAGTGCACCCACGCTGAAAAAGAGCAAGGTAAACCAATCAATGAAAGCGCTGACGCTGCGTTTCAAAGTGGGCAAAGCAAAGGCGGCCAATGTGGCCAATGCAGGCAAACTGATGAGCAGCGCACGATCACTTAGGCCAGACATCCATGTGGTGGCAATGCCCACAAGCATGAACCAAAGAGGCAGCGACAAATGGGGATTGGCTGAAATACTTTTGAGTTGATAGCGCCAACGCCAAAGCGTCCAAAGAGCCAAGGGCCAAGCAGGCCAAGTGAACCACAAGAGCAAACGGGCCATGGCCTGGATTTCAAACAAATGAGACGAGGCAACTCGCCATCGCCACAAGTCCAAGCCACTGGTGATCGCAGCGGAAGCAAGGCAGAAGATCAGGACCCATGCAACATCGACTTTTCTCACGCGCAGAGATTGCGGCTGGCCCGTATTCAGAGCAATCACAATGGCGCCGCCTGCCCCTAAAATCATCGCCAAAGCAGGCGCGCCTGAAAGTGCCAGGCCAATGATGGCGAGGGCAGCGCAAAACAGCGAAATCATTCTTTTGCGAGCCAAGTTGGCCAACGCAAAAAAGAGAAGCGCAGAAAAAGAAAGTTGTGCCAGTGCAGGTGTGGCTTCATGAGAAAGTCTGGCCAAGCCCAAGCAGGCAATCAAGGCAAGCAAACCGCCATCGGCAATGGCCCGTGCGTAGTCTGCAGGTTTGGCTTCGCCACCAAATGCAAAGCTCACGGGTTGAGCTGCCGGTGTTCGTGCAAGGGCGTAAACCGCGTACCAAGTGGCTGCCAGTGTGAGGCCCAGCAAAGCAATAAAGGGCAATTGAGCGGCAGTGTCTAGAGGCAGGCCCTTGGGCGCCAATTGAATGGCCCATGCTCCTAGCCAATAAGGCAAAAGAGCCGCACCGCTGTCTGCTTGCCCAAGCAGCGTTGGCTTTAACCACGACACATTGTCGGAGCCAAACGATTGCGCCAAATTGAACATGAAGCCAAAGGCTTCCATGTCATCGGCTTTCCAAGGCGTGCGGCCCATAAAGCCAGGTAAAACATAGGCTAAGCAAAGCGCCCACACAATCCAGCGTGGCAAACGCCTGACGGCACTTTGCGCCACGATGGCCGGGTTGGAAGAGGTATCTGATGGGTAGGAATTCACAATTCAGACAATAGCAGAGTCAGGTTCAAATTCACAAGTTGAGGCCGAGACAAAAAACAAGGGCAGGCCGGTTGCCCGGACTGCCCTGCGATGGTCACGAGGTGACGCGATGGGAAATTACTTGGTAATGGACGTTTTGCCAAAACGGTTGCGGAACCTCTCAACGCGACCACCCATGTTGTCGACAGATTTTTGGGTGCCGGTGTAGAAGGGGTGTGATTCGCTGGATGTATCGAGTTTGAACAAAGGCAGCTCGCGGCCGTCGTCCATTTTCACCATCTCTTTGGCATTGACGCAAGAACGTGTGACGAACTTGAAGCCGTTAATTCCTTGGGTTCAGATGCGACAGCCGCCCTCGGACCATCCGGGGTACTTTTCGCTAAGCACGAGATTATGGCATGAAATCAATGACTTGCATGCCAAATTGGGGCTGAAAGAGCGACTTTTTAGCCGCCGCGACGCATCATGTCGAAGAATTCGACGTTGCTCTTTGTGGCTTTCATGCTTTTGAGGACCATTTCCATGGCCTCAATTTCATCCATGTTGTACATGAACTGGCGCAAGATGCGGGTTTTTTGCAGCACTTCAGGCTGGAGCAACAACTCTTCGCGGCGTGTACCGCTGCGGTTCAAGTTGATCGCCGGGAAGACGCGTTTTTCGTACAGGCGGCGTTCCAAATGGATCTCGCAATTGCCTGTGCCTTTGAATTCCTCAAAGATCACCTCGTCCATGCGGCTGCCGGTATCGACCAGCGCTGTGGCAATGATGGTCAGGCTGCCGCCTTCTTCAACATTGCGAGCAGCACCAAAGAAACGCTTGGGGCGTTGCAAGGCATTGGCATCGACACCACCGGTCAAAACTTTGCCAGAGCTGGGCACCACGTTGTTGTAAGCGCGGGCCAAACGGGTCAGGGAGTCGAGCAAGATGACCACATCTTTTTTCAATTCAACCAAACGTTTGGCGCGCTCAATGACCATTTCGGCCACGTGCACATGTCGTGCCGCTGGTTCGTCAAAGGTGGATGCAATCACTTCTCCGCGCACTGTGCGCTGCATTTCTGTGACCTCTTCAGGGCGCTCGTCGACGAGCAACACCATCAGGTGAACATCGGGGTTATTGGCGGTGATGGCGTGCGCAATGTGCTGCATCATGACGGTTTTGCCAGACTTGGGCTGCGCCACAATGAGGGCGCGCTGTCCTTTGCCAATTGGGGCAATGATGTCAATCACTCGGCTGGTGATGTTCTCG
>JAJTDK010000091.1 GCA_021300495.1 Limnohabitans sp.
AAAGCCAACAGCGCAAAAATGAACGCTGAGCCTTCATCCAAACCGCTGAAGAATTGTTTCGCAATGATTGCGGCGAGTGAACCGTAAAGGTAGAAGTCGTACCATTCGAACACCGTACCGAGGGAAGAGGCAAAAATAACCTTCTTCTCTTCGTCCGACATTGGGCGGGGATCTGTTGTAGCCATAGAGCTGTCTCCAAAAAATAGCCCTCGACACGAAGGCTTGGAGCGATTCTTTAGGCATGCTCTGACCCCCCTCTGACACCAAACCAACATGGGCTGACAGATTAGGGTGAAACCCTTGGTTTTATTTTTGCAATATGAAATTTGTTGAAGGCCAAGGGTAAACACTGAGTGCCGCTATCCCCCCACCCATCACCTCACGCAAGAAAATAGCTTTAGATGATGCCTCCCACAACCCAACCTTTGTCGCAAGCTGAATTTTCATACCGAGTGAATCGTTTGCGTTGGATTCTGCTGCTCATCTGGGGCAGCATCACTTTTGGCGTGGCGTTTTTTGCACGTGACCTGAGCTTTACCGTGCTGGACAAACCCTTTGGATTCTGGATGGCCGCGCAGGGTTCTGTGCTGATCTTTTTGGCCATCACTTGGATTTACGCGTTGCTGGTCAACCATTGGGAACGACAAACGCAATCGGATCCTGAGACTTCCTAACTGCTTAATTGCCTAACTGTTGAAGCGCAACAATTATTTGGGGGCAGGTGTTCTTCGAATACCCACAGGCAGTTTGCCGACATCTTGCCAGTCGGCACTTTCAAACCAAGCATCGCCCTGAAGATAAGCTCGCAACATGGGCAGCGCGTCTTGTCCCCAAAAAACTTGTCCGTTCACCACCATGCTGGGCACGCCAAACAAGCCCAGATCGATGGCCTGTTGAGTTTGCTGTTGAAGCAATTGTTTCACTTCAACAGACTGCGGGTCTTTCAAAGACAAATTCGCTTGACTGAGCAAATGCACTTGCAAAGCTTCCAAGCGTTCAGCATCAGAAGCTTCTAGGCCTGTGCACCAAACATGTTTGAAAATACTTTCAACCACATAGCGATTAGGTTCTCCGCTGTCTGACGCGGCCACCGCCAAGCGCAGCAAAGACAAAGAGTTGAACGGATGCGACGCGGGCATTTGCAAATCAGTGCCCTGTTGTTTGGCTAACCACATCACTTGTCTGTACGTCCAATCACGTTTGCCTGGCATTTCAGCCGGGCCCAATTGACCATGGTGTTTGAGCATGGCACCAAACACCACAGGGTGGTAATGCACGCGGTGACTGATGCCTTCTAAAGTTTTGGGCAAGGCTTGAAAAGCTAACCAGGCATAGGGCGAAATGAAATCGAAATAGAAATGAATTTCTTTCATGGCTTTGTCGTTTGAAGCTTCTTGGCGCAGCGCAGTTTGATGTTTTGCCAAACTTCACGTTGCTGCGAACTTTGCATTTGACCCCATGCACCAATCTCGTCCAAGCTTCTAAGACATCCTTCACACGTGCCTTCGATAGGATGAACCACACACACAGACACACAAGGCGACGGCACATACGGGTCGTCACTGTCCAGTACTTGATCAGCACGGTGTTGCAGACGAGAAAAGAGACTCATGGTCTGGTGCTTGATTCTTTGAAGCCGCATTACCCCAAGCGCTTACTGAGGATGGCCGTAGCCACACGCGAGCCCGATTTGCGCTGCAAGAAATCGCTGATGAATGCACCCGCGTCAACCAGCTTATCTAGGTCAACTCCCGTTTCAATGCCCATGCCATGCAACATGTACACCACATCTTCTGTGGCGACATTGCCCGTGGCACCTTTGGCATAAGGACAGCCGCCCAAGCCTGCTATCGACGTATCGTACTGCCACACGCCCATTTCCAAACTGACCAAAGTGTTGGCCAAAGCTTGGCCATAGGTGTCATGAAAGTGTCCGGAAATATCATTCAAGTCGTAGTGCTTCAAAGTGGCTTCCATGGCGGCCTGCACTTTGCGTGGCGTGCCCACACCAATGGTGTCAGCCACGCCCAAATGTTGAACGCCAATACTCTTCATTAGTTTGGCCAAACGCTCTACGCTGGCCGTTGGTACATCGCCTTCATAAGGGCAACCCACCGCACACGACATGGCACCGCGCACGTAGATGCCGGCGGCCAATGCCGCTTCAACCACAGGCGCAAAGCGTTGAATGCTTTCTTCAATGCTGCAGTTGATGTTCTTCTGACTGAAGGCTTCGCTGGCCGCAGCAAACACCACAATTTCGTGGGGCTTGCTGTGTTGTGCGGCTTGAAAGCCTTGCATGTTGGGCGTGAGTACAGAGTAGCGAACGTCTGCTTGGCGCTGTATGCCCGCCATGACTTCTGCGTTGTCGGCCATTTGGGGCACCCACTTGGGGCTGACAAAACTGGTGACTTCAATCTCTTTCAAGCCAGCAGCTTGGAGACGGTGGACCAGTTCAATTTTGATGGCAGCTGGCACGGCTTGCTTTTCATTTTGCAAACCATCGCGAGGGCCGACGTCGACCAATTTAACGCGGGAAGGAATCGTCATGTTAGAACTTTCAATAGCCTCGAACTTTGTCGACACGCCCTTCAATGGGCTGCCCTGCATAGACTGCCTGAATTTTGCTGGCAATTTGCGCAACGCTTTCTTCGCGCAATGTGCGCGCAGAGGTGTGCGGTGTGACCACCACTTTGGGATGCTTCCAAAATGCGTGGTCTTGCGGCAGGGGCTCTACTCTAAACACATCGAGTGTGGCGCCAGCCATGTGGCCTTGGTCTAATAAATTTAGCAAATCTTGATCGACCACATGCTTGCCGCGCGCTACATTGATTAAAAAAGAACCCGCTTGAAGTTGCGACAAATTGGCATGGTTCAAAATGTTTTCTGTGTCGGGTGTGAGGGGCAACAAATTGACCAACACGCGCGTAGCTTTTAAAAATGCAGGCAACTGTTCAGGGCCCGTGAAGCTTTTAACGCCGGCCAAATGTTTGGGCGAACGGCTCCACACATTGACGGGAAATTCAAACTGCTGCAATGCTTGGGCCACCTTGCTACCCAGCACACCAGCACCCAACACACCCACTGAAAATTCTGAACGCAAAACCGGTTTGCGATAAGACCAACGTTGTTCGAGTTGGTCGTTTTCATAGTGCTTGAATTCGCGGAAATAACGGATGACGGCATGGCACACATACTCCGACATTTGTGCCGACATGCCCGCATCGTTCAAGCGCACAATGTTCAAGCTGCTTGGTAAGCTGAGCTTTAGCAAAGCGTCTACCCCTGCGCCAATGTTGAACAAGTTTTGCAGTTGGGTTTGTTCGTCAATAAAGCTTTGGGGCGGTGACCACACCACGGCATGGTCGGCCAGCTTGGGGGCTTGTCCTTCTGGGGTGGCTTGCCACTCCCAGATGTCTACGCCAGGCAAGGCCTGTCTAAAACCCTCTAGCCAAGGTTCTGCTTTGGTATTGGTGCAACAAAAAACGATTTTCATAGCGTGTAGTTTACGCAAGCTTGAGCAACTCTGCTCCCTCTGCAATTTGATCGCCCGGCGCATACAGCAACTCTGTCACTTCGCCATCTTTGGGGGCTGCAATGGTGTGCTCCATTTTCATGGCCTCCATGACGGCCAGACTTTGCCCAGCCTTGACCTTGTCGCCCACCTTCACAGCAAAGGAAACCACCTTGCCAGGCATGGGCGCTGTAAGACGGCCCTTTTCGTCTTGCGCACCTTCTGCATGGGCCAAAGGGTGAACGATTCGAATGCGCGTAGCACCTGCTTGAGTGAACACGTGCGCCAACTCGGCGGGCTGACCGGGTTTGCCATCTTGCAGAACCACTTCGCTGGTCACGCGCTGGCCTTGCCATGTGACGTTCAGTGATTGGGAAGTGGGGTGGCCTGTTGCAGGGCTCTTGTCAGCAGTGGCAGTGGGTGCAGCAATTGAACTGGCCGTGGCAAAACTAAATTCATCTTGCGGGCCTTTTGCACCCGGCCCTGCAGCATCACCCCATGTGAGCTGCATGGCGCCGTTGTGGCCATAGTGCAACCAAGCCGTGCGAGTCTCACCCGCAAACTCCAAGGGGAACCTGCGGGTCGTTTCAGCATGCGATTGCCATCCATCACTTTTGCTAAACGGGTCATGGCCTTGTTTGGCATTTTCTTGATGCAGTGTGTGAGCCACCACCGCAGCAGCAGCCACATTCAAGCCCACCTTTTCTTGGTTGAACAACACATCGGCTTCCCGCGGAATAAGCGCTGTGTCTAAGCGCGCTTCTGCAAAAGAAGCACTGTGCACCACATGCCTTAAAAACTGCACGTTGGTAGACAAACCCACCACTTGCGTTTGCGCCAAGGCTTGGTCGAGCAAGGCCAAGGCTTGGTCGCGCGTGTCGCCATGCACAATCAGCTTGGCCACCATAGAGTCGTAATAAGGACTGATGGTGTCGCCTTGCCTCACACCATCGTCAAATCGCACGGTGCCTCTCTCGAAAGCCGTGTGAGCAGGCTTTTTGTAGACCTGCAAATGGCCTGTAGCTGGCAAGAAATTGTTGTCGGGGGTTTCAGCGCAAATGCGAGCTTCTATAGCGTGGCCTGTTAATTTGATTTGGTCTTGCTTGAGCGGCAGAGGCTCACCACTGGCCACACGCAATTGCCACTCCACCAAATCTAAACCTGTGACGGCTTCAGTGACAGGATGTTCCACTTGCAAACGTGTGTTCATCTCCATGAAGAAAAAAGTCATCTCGATTTGGCCCGTAGACTTGTTGTCTCGCTGCTCCACAATGAATTCAACCGTGCCAGCGCCTACATAGTTCACCGCGCGGGCAGCGGCTACTGCAGCCTCGCCCATTTGTTTGCGCAGTGCTTCTGACATGCCAGGCGCAGGCGCTTCTTCGAGCACCTTTTGGTGACGGCGCTGCACTGAGCAGTCGCGCTCCATGAGGTACACACAGTTGCCTTGCGTATCGCCAAAGACTTGAATTTCAATGTGCCGTGGACGCTGCACGTATTTTTCAATGAGCACCGCTTGATCGCCAAAACTGTTTTGAGCTTCGCGTTGGCATGAAGCCAAAGCTTCTGCGAAGTCTTCAGATTTTTCGACAGCGCGCATGCCTTTGCCACCACCGCCTGCGCTGGCTTTAATCAGCACCGGATAACCAATGCGATCGGCTTCGCGATGCAAGAGTTCAGGGTTTTGATCAGCGCCGTGATAACCGGGCACCAAAGGCACGCCCGCTTTTTCCATGAGTTGTTTGGATTCAGCTTTCAAACCCATGGCTTGAATGGCAGAAGCAGGTGGGCCAATGAAAACCAAACCCGCTTTGGCACATGCATCGGCAAAGGCTTCGTTCTCGCTTAAAAAACCATAGCCTGGGTGAATGGCTTGTGCGCCTGTGGCTTTAGCCGCTTCAATGATGGCTTCCCAACGCAGGTAGCTGTCTTTGGGAGCCGAGCCACCCACATGAATGGCTTCGTCGCAAGCGGCCACATGTTTGGCATGGGCGTCGGCATCGGAATACACCGCCACCGTTTGTATGCCCATGCGCTTGGCGGTCGCTGCCACACGGCATGCAATTTCGCCGCGGTTGGCAATGAGGATTTTTGTAAACATGGTCAGCCTGCTAATTTCTAAATCGTTGAATTCTTGTGTGGCTTGAGTTTGAAAATTGACTTACTTAGCCTGCGTCCACTGTGCAGGTCGCTTTTGCAAAAACGACTGCAAGCCTTCTTTGCCTTCATCGCTGGCGCGAATGTCTGCAATGCGTCTGGCGGTTTCAATTCTCAAAGCCTCATCAATGGGCTTGCCCGCCACGTCTTGCACCAATTGTTTGCAAGCACGCAAAGCCTGCGGGCCATTGCCACACAACACGCCCACAATCTCTGCCACTTTGGCATCTAAGGTGTCGAGTGTGCACAGTTCGTGCACCATGCCCATGGCATGCGCTTGTGTTGCAGAAAATCTTTCGGCTGTGACCATGTATCGCTTGGCAGCTTGCGTGCCCATGGCCCGAATCACATAGGGGCTGATGGTGCCGGGCAACAAACCCAAGCGCGCCTCTGACAAACAGAAGGTCACGTTGTCTGAGGCAATGAGCACATCGCACACAGCCGCCAAACCCATGCCGCCGGCATAGCAGTCGCCTTGCAAGCGACCCACAATGGGCACAGGACATTGGTCCAAGGTCCAAAGCATGTCGGCCAGCTTTTGGGCGTCAGCGCGATTTTCTTCCCAGCTGTAGCCAGACATGGCGCGCATCCAATTTAAATCGGCGCCTGCGCAAAATGCTTTGCCATGTGCGCTGAGCACAATGGCGCGCAAGTCATTGTCTTTGGATAAAATTTGAAATGCTTCGGTCAGCTCGGCAATGACCGAATCGTTGAACGCATTGCGCACATCGGGCCGGTTAAGCCACACCTCGGCCACCCACTTGGAGGGGCGGCGAATGTCCAATGTTTTTTCGGTAGCGGTCATGTTGTTCTTTCTAAAACATCACATGCGGAA
>JAJTDK010000132.1 GCA_021300495.1 Limnohabitans sp.
AAGCCTCAAGTGCTGCGCCCAGTGGAAATTTTCCAGATGCTCAAATTGGCAGGGACTTGCGGTATTTGGCCAAGCACTTGTCGTATTCAAAACAAGTCGGTGCACGTCGACAAATTTATTTGGTTCAAGACGGTGGCTACGATACGCATGCCGATCAACTTTCAACAAGCGCTACCATGCCTGGCTTAGAGATGAAAATCAGCGATGTGTCAAACAGCTTGTCGGCTTTTGATCAGTCCATTCAATCGTATGGTATGAACAACGATGTAATCACGGTAGTGATGAGTGAGTTTGGTCGCACTTTAGATCCAGCTGCTGGCGTTGGTTCAGACCATGCATGGGGCAATCATTGGTTTGCAATGGGAGGTCCAGTGAAAGGTGGCAACATTTACGGGAACAATTTCCCAACTCTGCAAACAGGCGGTGTAGACGATGCATCATTCTGGCAACCCTACCGAGGCCAGTGGATTCCTCAATTCTCATCAGATCAGTTTATGGCCGATTTGATTCAATGGTTGGGCTTGACGCCAGCACAAGCTTTGGCTGTGATGCCTAATTTGGCAAATTTTCCCAAGAAGACCATTGGCTATGAGGGTGATGACGACATTACGCTGATGCAATGGGCCACTACCAATCCGGGTAAAGGCAACGATACAGTCAGAGTGGCTGGAGGTGTGTTCAATGAACAAGCAACTGTTCAATATTGGGGTTCGCCTTCAAGCATTGAGGTTGATTTGGAAGCTGGGTATGGACTAGACGGATACGGCACCAAAGACATTTTGATCAATGTGCACAACGTGCATGGCTTTAATAGAAGCGGTGACAAAGGCTATGGCACAGCCGATAGTGATTTCTTTTGGACGGGCCTGCCTTGGCAATCTATTGGTAAATCGCTGCTCGATGGCCGTGGTGGCGTTGATACAGTAACTGTAGGATATAAATCCAGCGACGGTATCGGGCAAATTTTTCTCACTGTCAGTGACGGCGGACAATCTGCCAGTTTTTATTTCTCCAACAAACCTGAGTTTGTATTTGAATTAAAAAATATTGAGGTCCTTCGAATTCGCAATTGGGAAATCAACGCCAACGTTGAATACGATTTGAAGGAAATGCTTAGTGGCAGTCAAAGCAAATCTTTCTTGCTGAAAGGTGATGCGGCTTGGGCCAACAATTTCATCGATCTTACGCAAGCTGGGTCAGAATTTTTGTTACGGGGCACTCAAGGCTGGCAAACAGGCGTGCATGGTAGTTCCATGAATCTGACTTATAGCTTCATGACGCAGACGCCGTCTTTGGGAGCAGAGGGAGGCACTGGGTTTGTGGCATTCTCACCTGCGCAGCAGCAAGTAGTGCGTGATATTTTTAACACGCTCCAATTGCAAACGGGCTTAACTTTTACAGAAGCTTCTGGCGACTTGGGTCAGCTAAAGTTTGGCATCAATCAGCAATTGCAAACCCGTGGCTATTCTTTTTTACCATCTGCGTACAAGGGTGATGCTCGTGCAGGTGATGTCTGGATGGACATTGAAACCATGCAGCTGATTGAAAAAGGGCAAGAAGGTTTTTATGTCTTGTTGCACGAGATTGGGCATGCTTTAGGTTTGCAACATCCCTTAACCATTGCCGAAGCTGGAAACTCACCAGTATTGGTGGGAACTTTGACCTCACAAGGTCAAACTTTGATGACAGATATTTCAGCTTCCACTTTGAATGAGGGCTGGCCTACATGGTTCGGTGGATTAGAATCCATTGCAACAGGAAATGATGCGTATGTTGTGACTAACGCAACAGCTGCCATGACTATTTTGGATGAGGGTGGTGTTGATACGCTTGATTTTTCACAAGTGTCTTTGTCTGTTTTTGCTGACTTGCGTGAGGGAAAATTCAGCTCTGCTGGCGTGGAGGCCGATGGCACCAGCAAGTACAAAAATATCATGGTGAGCAACGGCAGTTTGATTGAACACGTAACAGGTACGCCTTACGACGATGTGGTGTTTGGTAATTCTCAAAACAATGTGATTACTTTCATGGGTGGTAATGACATTGTTGATGGGCAGGCCGGGATGGATACGCTGCGCCTTTGGAACAACGCTGCTGAATTTAGAATTTCAAAAGACACAGCCTCCAACGCTTGGAATGTGGAGGCGCTCAACAATATTTCTGGCAGCATTGAGTTGCAAAACATGGAGCGCATTTACTTTGCCGACAAGGCTTGGGCGCTAGACATGGGCGCCAACGAAAATGCTGGTCGCACTGCCAAGATTTTGGGCGCATTGTTTGGCAAAGAAGGATTGAGCTACCCCTCGTTTCGGGGCATAGGTTTGTACTTTTTAGATTCTGGTGTGAGTTATGAAGCCTTAATGGGCGCTGCAGTAGACACTCGTTTATCGCCTGGCGCTTCAAAGGCCGATGTGGCCAATGTGCTGATGGCCAATGTGCCAGGTTTGGTGCTAGACCCCAATGCTTATGCCAACACCACCGCCATGGCGGTGGCCGCTGCCGATTCTGAATTGAACAAGGCCATGATCAATTTGGTGGGTTTGGCCACCACCGGGTTTGATTACATTATTTTGGGCTGAGTCTTCAGGTCATTGAAATTGCAGCACTGCAATTTTTTTGGAAGATGTCTGTCATCGACTGAATCAGTGATATTTCTTCATTGCTCATTGCCAATTGCTTGATGGCCGTGTTGCTGATTTTTTGCCATGCCTTTGGCAGGTCTAGTGCCATCTTTTTAAAATTTGCCAAAGTGGGTTTGAGTCCGAAGCCACAATCATCGCAAAATGCTTCCCACGAATGGCTTCCTATGCTGTCATAGGTATCTTCGTCTCCAATGTACAAAGCCAGATGATTGTCGCCATAGACTTGTACACACAAGAGGTCATAAAAGGGTGCAAGCGCGAAGCCTGCATGGCTGATCAAGATGGAAATATTTTTGGCATGCGCATCGCTGTTGCCAATCAAATAATTGAACATGACCCATCGCTGAAAATTTAAGAGGTCTTTTCCATTCAATGGCAGTTCGCGCAATGCGTTGACTATTTTGGGGAGGCTCACTAGGCCACCGAGGCGCTGGTATTTCCAATCTGATCCTAGCCCAAGGAGTTGGCAAGCATCGACTTGATGAAGACATGTGATGAGGTGTTCAGTCACCAAGCGATCGTATCGGCGCACAAGATAGACCGATTGCGGTGATTTGATGTACCAAACGGGCGGCACCGGCAATTTCATGGCGTGCGCAAGCTTCATGCACAAGTATTCGTTGATGGCGCTGGGTTGATAGCGCTTTAATCGGGTGTCTGGTTTTGCAATGTGCGTTGACGGGCTTTTTCCAAGGGTGTCATATAAAAGTCCTTGCCGTTCGTCATAGCGAATGCCAAGTTTGTCTTGTGCGCCTGGTAAGGACATGCTGCTATTGCTGTTGGACAGCAGCAGTGGTTTGCTGAAATCTCTTTCTAAGATTCGCAGGCTGATTGGTGCTGAAATTGAAACGGACCATCGGGTGTGATGGACAAAACGCCGGGCAATTCGGCGCCTAGTCTGCCTATCATTTCAAAGCTGGAGGCATTGCGCATTTGAAGCGATTGCATGATTTCATCAAGCGCAGCACCCTCTGGCAGTAAGTTGGCAAAGAAGGTTTTGACTGCGTCGCCTTTGAAAGGCTCTGGCCGTAAGCTGAATTGTGGTGAGATGACGAATTTCAAATCGCTTTGAAGCCACTCTGGGTCGTATTGGAAAAAATATTCGCCAGCTTCATGGCCAAACCAACCCAATGCATTGTCATTGGCCCAAACTTTGAGGCGGATCATGCTTAAGGGCCCATTCCAAAATCGGCCTTGCCGATGGCTTTTCGCCAAGCTTCGTCGGGCTGAGTTTCTAGGCCGGTGATTTGCAAACGCATGCCAAGCCCATTGATGAGTTGAGACACCTTGCCAAGGGTGCAGTTTTGAAGATCTGACTCTGCATCACGAATGAACGATGCACTGACGCCACAAACTGCTGCGGCTTGTTCACGAGATAGTTTTTGTCGTTTGCGCTCTAAGCGCAGTGCCTTGGCTAATTCTGAAAGGCTAGATTCTTTGATTAACATTTTGACCTCATAAGGGCTATATTTTGAACGAATTTAAAAATTAATCAAATATTTGCTCTCATAAGGCCAACTCAATGAAAAGGAAAAATTATTTTTCTTTTAAAATTATTCATATAGGAATGTGGTACATTTCCTTCCTATATGAAATCTGTCATTCGAG
>JAJTDK010000092.1 GCA_021300495.1 Limnohabitans sp.
ACAGCTCTCATAGAGGCCGCATGACGCGTTGCAAAAGGCACTGTGGCGCTACTTGTCCAGTATTGACCCACATTGATCGTGAAGTTATCACCACCGCTTGGCCCCGTAACATCAAAAAATCTCGCCAAAGTTTTGACGTTGCCAAAAGGCCTGTGTGCACTAAGGGCTGGATGAGCGCGCCCCCAATTCCATTCGGACACATTGGAGCCCTGAATGGCCAAAATTTTATCTAAAGCGGTATCGAATGCCTTGTTCATCAGCGTCTGGCATCCGGCCTCACCACACCAAGACTTATCTTGAGTGGCTAAGACACCTTCGATGGCAGGCCGAAAAGCACGCTTACCAAACAAAGCCTTAAAACGTGTTTCACCCAATTTGGGAATGAGAATGGCGCGAGTCACTTCGTCAATCCAAACGGCATAAATCAAAGCGCCGGCTGAATCGCGGGTCATGTCTCCCTTGAAAGATTTCAAGATTGGCAACGCCTCGCCTGCTTTTGAATGTTGAGACGAAAGTGTTTGGAGATAAGGCAACAAACGAACTGCAGCCAATGAATGCACATCGGCTTGGATGGTCTTCATGTTGTTGGCATCAAATTGAGAACCGGCAGAAAGCAATTGTGAAATTCGGTCAAAGCGCTCAGGGCCTGTCCAGTCATGCGTTAAAAACTGTGCATAGGCAGGCGGCACAATCTTTTGATTGGCCGTGGCATGCCAACCGCGCTTTTCAATGTCTGCTTGTGTCACCTCGGGCGTTTGCTCATAAGGAACCCAAGATTGCCAATCGTATTGGCTTAACCAACCAGGCGCAGGCACCATGCCTTGTAAATCGTGGGCCGCTGAGCGCACCGGCACTTTACCAACAGCTTTGAAAAGGACCTGGCCAGATGTATCGGCCATCACCGCACTTTGCATCGGTGAATGGTTTTTTGAAAATGCTTGACGCAGCTCCGCTACAGAATTTGCGAAATTGGCATCCATGCCCGCCACAATGGTTTGATTGTCAACGTCTAAAGCAGTCCAGCGTAAAGCAATGGCGTACTTGTCCATGTTTAAAAACTGGGCATAAGCTGGCTGGACATCCGAAATAACAGGGCCATGGCGAGTGCTTCGCACCTTGATACTGACATCGGCCTGCCCCTTCACTTTGATCACTTCATTGCGTGTTTCAAAAGCTTGTTGGCCCATCGGTGTGCGGTAATTGTCTTTGCCTTCTAAGGCTTCCAAATACAAGTCTTGAACATCAGGGCCTGTGTTGGTAAAGCCCCATGCAGCCTTGTTGGTACGACCCAAAACAACAAATGGCAAACCAGGCAATGTGGCGCCCACCACATCCAAAGCAGCATGAGCCTGCCCATCAGCAAATTGGCCTGCTGGTGCGTGCAAACCTGCAAAATACCAAACAGCAGGCGCACTTAAACCCAAATGCGGATCGTTGGCCAACAATGGCAAACCGGATTGTGTGTTGCTTCCTGGCACCACCCAGTTGTTGCTGCCCTTGCCTTCCAACACGCCCACATCCAAAGTAGTGGAGGCCAACAGTTGTTGTGTGGCCAAAGCTTTGGCCTGAGGCGATGCTTCCTTGGCATACACCCCCAAATTTTGATAAAGGGCTGCAATGTCAACTTTGGAGCCACGTGACTCACCTGGATAAGGTGGAAAGAGTTTCCACAAATCCTCTGTGTTCAATGCTTGAGCGGACATGAGGCGGGCAAATTCATTGCCCCAGTTGCCACCCAGATCAAGTGCCATCATCAAGGCCCAGCCCACGCTGTCAACAGCGGTCCAAGGCTTCATGGTTTTAGAAGGATTGATCCCTAGAATGACAAACTCTGGTGCACGCCATTGCGCACTGGCATACCCAGCTTGAACACCTTCTGCGTAAGCTTCAAGGGCTTTCTGTGTGTTGAGCGGTAACTTGTCAAACTGAGCTTGTGCAGATTTCATGATGCCCAAGGTGCGCATCAATTTGTCTGTTTCTAAGGTCGTGGGACCCAGCCACTCAGACAATTCGCCGTGCATCACTTGACGATTGAACGCCAATTGCCAACCGCGCTCTTGCGCATGCACATAACCAATGGAACGCCATGCGTCCATCGGTGTTTTGGCATAGATGTGCGTCACATCTGAAGCATCGCGTTTAATCTCAACACCAGATGACAAGCCGGCCAATTGAGCTTCACCTGTCAGTGGCGCTATCGATTTGAGTATGTAAATTTGGAAAACGCCAAACGCTGTTAAGGCCAGCAACAAAAGGGCCAAAACGGCACGCAAGAACCAGAGGCTCCATCTGACTTTTTTCTTTGGCATTAGATGTGTCCCCAAACTAAAAATGCATCGCGGCCTTCCGTGGCCAAATCGACTTTGGCACCGATGGGCAAAAGTACTTTGGTTGAAACATGCCCAAATGGCAGCCCAGTCAAAACGGGAATTTTGAGTTGATTCCGTAACCTGTCAATCACGGTTTTGAGTTTGAAACCCTTGTCGTGGGGAATCAACTTATAAGATGTGAACTGTCCAAACACGATGGCCTTTTGATTTTGCAAAACACCCGCATTGAGCAATTGCGTCAGCATGCGTTCAATCTTGTAGGGGTGCTCTCCTACGTCTTCTAGAAATAAAACGCCCTTCTTAACCAATGGAAAATAAGGTGTGCCCAGCATTGAAGTGAGCACCGCTAAATTGCCACCCCACAAAACGGCGTTGTTCACCTTCACATTTTTTTGCAAAGACTCAACAGGCATGCGCCAACCTGTACCCTCCCCTTGCTCCAAACACAAATCATCAAAGCACGCTTGCATGATGTCATCGGGTTCACTCTCGGGTCCAAAGTCTTCTCCAAGCGCAGGGCCTTGCCATGTGATGCGCTGTGTTTTTGCATACACCGCCAATTGAAAAGCGCTGAAATCGCTTAAGCCCACATATTGGGTTCCATTGTCGATCGATTTTGCAATGGCTTTGTATGGCAATTGTGTCAACAAACGCGTCAGACCATAACCACCCCGTGAAATCATGGCGATGTTGGCGCCACTGGCTGCAGCACGAGCGATGGCCTTCAAACGAGTTTCATCATCCCCCGCAAACCGCATGTGACTTGTCAGTGCATCAGGGTCAACTTGGACTTCATGGCCCTGCACTTCAAGGCGTTTGATGCCGCGCTTAAAGGCAGCCTTGTCACGCACGGCACTAGAGGGAGAAAAGATGTAAATGTGACTCATGAGGTACTAACTTTGAAATACTGTACGGCGGATTCAGCAATCGATTGGCCATGTTCTTGCACAAAATGTCCAGCCTGCGACAAAAGAAGGGGTGACGGGCAGCCTTTGATGTTTTGCTGCAGCTCACGCATCACAGGCTCTCCCAGCACGGGGTCTTGAAGACCAATGGCCATCATGGTTTGGCCCTGCCACTGCTCGCGCCAAAAGTGAAGGGCTTGTCTTGAAATTTCTGCGCCTGGGCTGTTTTCAAACTCTGGCACCATGGGCGGAAAAGCATGAAGCGCTGCGCGATGGCCACGATCTTTGAACGGGCTGTTGTAGGCTTGCGTTTCTGCATCCGACATGTGTTTGTTGCCCCGCGCAAAGAGCTTGGCAACATCAAAGTCAGGATTGGCTTGGCACCATTCACGCCAACTTAAAAAACCTTTTGACAAGGGATGAGTGCCCGTTGCCAATGCTGTGTTCATCACCAACAATCCTGCAAAGCGATGAGGCATGTCCATCGGCAAGGTCAGCCCCAAAATGCCGCCCCAATCTTGAACAACCAAAACGATGCGTTTCAAATCCAAATGTTCAATGAAATCTAGCAGGACTTGGCGGTGGAAATCAAAGTTGTGTTGAGTGGCCTTTTTTAACTTGTCACTTTTCCCAAAACCAATGAGGTCTGGCGCCACAACACGGTGACCATGGGCTGTGAAAGTAGGAATCATCTTTCGGTATAAATAACTCCAAGCAGGATTGCCATGCAAACACAAATAGGTCAATTGTTGGCGGTTAGATGCGTCTTGAACTTGGCTCGGAATTTCAAGAAGACCTTCATCCAAATAGTGCAGGCGCAGACCATTCAGCGATGGCAAATCTGACACATAGTGGGCTGCCCATGGGTAATCAGGAATATCCTCAAACCAATCGTCTGGTGGTCTTAAGGCATCGTCGCGCAATGGGTTCATATTGATTCGTTTGGGTTTGAAAAACTGCTGCAAGAGTTGTCTGCATTCATCGGCCAACACACCGCCTGCCACTTCTGTTTGGTGGTTGATGTCTTGGATGGCGCCAGAGCACATGGTGCAAGGCTCTAAAGTGACGTACAGCGTACAGTTTTCAAGACGGTAGTTGCCAATTGTTTTCGCGGCATCACGCAAAGCCATGATTTCTGCATGGGCAGTAGGGTCTGTGTTGCCGATAGGACCGTTACGACCCCTGCCGACAAGGATGCCATCTCTAACAACCACGGCACCCACTGGAACTTCACCGGCTTCCCCCGCTTCTTTGGCCAATTCAACGGCTGCTTGCATCCACTGTACATCAGTGTTCATGAAACCAGTCCGAGTCGCCGCATCCAAAGGGCCAAAGCTTTTTCAGATTCGTTGCCCGCATCATAGGCAGCATGCATGGCCGCATGAGCCTCAGGGCGATGCTGGTTAAGCTTGACCTTGGTTTGCACTTCTAGCATCTTCATCTCAAAGGCCACGATGGCATTCATCATGGGATGCGTATAGGTTTCTGGAAGGCCGCGCCATTGCTGCGCATAGGCCGGTTCGTGATCGGCAATCAATTGTTTCAAGAGCGCATCTTTCGCCTCTTCGCCATCCAATATGCGAACTTCGGCTTTGACATGAACGGCCACATAACTCCATGTGGGTACCCTGATCAAATCAGGGTAGACGGCAGGCGACATGTAAGCCTGAGGTCCCATGAATGTCAAAAGGACTTGAGGCCGTTTGTGCAAAAAACCAGCATGTGGATTGCCTTTGGCAACATGGCCCAGCAACATGTCTTGTTGCGCATCTGTTGCATGGGGCATCAACTTGATGGGGATGTGGCTGATAAATGGAAAACCTTCATCGTCGTTCGAAACCAAACTGGCCAATGGATTTTCCAAAATGATGCTTCTGGCATGCTCAGGATGATTGAATTGTTTAGGCAAATACATAAGTTCTCTTGACTTTCAAAGCTTAAATATAAGTACCTGCCAAGGTCAGGACCTTGCCACCTGTCCGCATCTTAAATCTAGCGACACCTGCGCTTCGAATCGTATTGACCCCGCCCAAGTCCAATACTCTGACGCCTCTTTCGCGCAACTCTTCAACAGCGCGCCACAAAATCAAATGGTGCGCATTAAGTTCACGGCCTTGATCTGAGGTCCAACCTACTTGGTAGGTGGCCGCTTCGCCATGAATCAAAAACATCATGGCAGCAATGCGATCTCTGCCCAAATCGCTTCTGAGGGTCAAAATATTTTTGGCGGGTTGCTTTCGCGATTGCACGTAAAGGTCAAAAAAAGGAAGCGGCAAACCTTCAAGCTGCTTGTCAACCCTTTGTTGCTTTTCATTGTCGAGCAACCACCTGTACTGACCTTCATTGGTGCCCACACGGTGAACCGTCATGGCGCTTGACTCAGCGCTTACCAGGCTTGTTCGCCAGCGCCCTTCAAGTTGCGCTCTTATCTCAGAAATAGGTTGAGCCATGTCGAGCATGACCGTCGACATGCCTGACATGATTCTGCGCATGGGATGCAGGCCGTGTACTTGACCCTCTGGAACTTCTGGCGTGACGGCCATGAAACGAATGCCCGTGAGCGGCAATGATTTCTTCAATGCTTTGTAAGCGATGGATTCAGCTTCAGGTGATAAGGACTTAGACCAAATGGGGCCACGCGTACAAAGGGCGACAGCACCAAATTTGCCCCACTTCCTGACAATGAACTGCGCTTGGGCAACTTGCTGACCTTCATTCACGACACGAGCTCTTAAGACGGGTACGCCCAATAATTTCAAACTTGAGCCATAGTCCCACCCCTGCTGCAAAGCCCCAGCCGCCGCTGTGTGAACCGCATCCCACTCTGCAAGGTCATGCCCATCCCAATGCACTATCATTGGCACACCTTTTTGAAGATTGAAATTAAGCGCCTTAGCATGCTGAAAAAATTCCTTGAAAAACGTCAGGCCCAAACAGTGATGGGCTACAAGCTCAAAGAGCCACGCCCAACATGGTTGGCAGGATTCTGGGCGGCCGTGTATTTTGGGTTGCCATTTTTTCTTTTTACTGTTCTGCTTGATATTGCCATCGAATGGTTTTCAGGCAAGTGTTATGGATTGTGGTGCTATTTTCAATGAACTTTGACTTTAAGCTTTGAAAATTCCATCCAGGCTGTCATCCCACCGAAAGCCAGGAAACACGTCTGCAACGCTTCCCTTAGCCAAGCCTAAACTCGAAACAAGCGCTTGCGCAAAAACCCCTCTAAAGTCGTGGTGCACGGGTAAATCTCTGCCCTCGTTGAGTTGATTTTGGTCCAGCCCGTCCCATCTTCCGTGCCATTTTCCGCCGTGCACGCGGTTGCCTAGCAGCCACATCACATTGCCGTGACCGTGGTCAGTGCCGCGAGTGCCGTTTTCAGCGCAAGTTCGGCCAAATTCGCTGGCCACAATCACCACATCATTGGGCTCATTGAAAGCGGCTCTGAGTTGAATGAGTGTGTTCGCGAGGTTGCTTAAATTATTGGCCAACAAGCCGGTCACATTGCCTTGATTGATGTGGGTATCCCAACCCCCTGAAGACAAAAATCCAAGCCGAAGCTGTCGATTTTGTTGCATCAAAGTTCCAAGGTGTTTGGCATCTAATGCCAGTCCCTGAGGCGAACCCGCACCATTGTTGGCAGCTTGCTGCTCATTGCTTGAAGCCATGCTGGGCGTTTTAAGCATGGCCGCTGTGGACATGCGGTTAGTCGCACCCTCTAGCATGGCGCTGGCCATCTTCTCGTTGCCGGCATACAACTGAAGGACCGCCTCCCGCGTCTTGCTATCTGAAAGCGTTCCTGCTCTTGTAGCTGACAAACCGTTTCCCACCAATTGAACAGGTCTGGGACCCGACAAAATTCGGGGGCTACTCTCCCCGACACCTAGTGCATGAAGACCAACGCCATTGCCAACCATGCCCGAAAGTACATTGAGCCATCCAGCAGATGGCGAACTTGAACCCGGCTTACCTGTTTCCCAATGGTATTGCGCATCAAAATGAGATCGGCTGGCATCGGGTGAACCTGCACAGGGAATAGCAGCCAACACGCCTTGTTGCCAAAGCGGCAGCAAGGCCGCACAAGCAGGATGCAGGCCAAACGTTGCGTCAAGCGCTAAGGCCGTTTTTTGAGAACCATCTGGTTTAGGTATGCCGATGTTGGGACGAATCTGAAAGTACCTGTCATCGCCATGTGGAACCAACATCGAAAGGCCGTCGTAGGCACCGCGCAAAAATACCAGCACCATTCGACCAGAAGATGAGGATGTATTGGCAAATGCGGAAATGCCAGGCAGAGCGAACGCCCCCATGCTGAGCGTTTGAAGAATGGCTTGGCGACGATTAGACAAGATGCGTTCTGATTTCATCGTCATCACTTGAAAACCAATTCGGAACTGCCCAACACAAAACCCATTCTTTGAAGGGGTGGCTGCTTCATGACCGCCTTGATGGTGGTGTCGCTCAGATAAGGATACAAATCAATTCGCTCTGGTGCGTTGCGTGCAATGGTGAGTGCAAAGTCAATGCGCCGCGTCAAGGCCTCGGGCGTGAACCAAGTATTGGCATTGAAGGCATAGCCATCGGGTGTTTGCCAATTTTGAATAGCCTGACCCGCAACGAATGAATACCCAAAGGCTTGCAGCCATTTGTTGCGGTCTTGCGCCACGTTCAGAACACGCAAACTGGCACACGCAAAATCGTAAGGTGTTCTATACAGTTTGTTTTCAGGGTCCCAGAATGCAGCACTGCTCAACATCACTTTCATAACTTGATAAATGTCGCCGCCTGTTGCTAAGAATGTCTTGGCCATTTGATCAACCAAAGCCTCAGGAGGTAAGTCAGCGACAAAATATTCGGCGAGTCGCAGAGAAACTCGTTGTGCTGTTGCAGGATGGTTGGCTAAGAAACGAATGGCCTGTTCGCCCTCTTTCACACCCATGAATTGCGCAGAACTTGGGATGCTTTGGCCCATGATTGTTTTGTTGCCTGAATCGTGCAAGCGCATGACAAACTGAAAACCATCTTGAGAGCGCGGCGCAACAGTCCATCCTGTGAGCACACGGGCCAATTCACGCACGTCTTCTTGGGTGTAACCACCACGTACGCCCAATGTATGGAGTTCCATCAATTCTCGGGCGTAGTTTTCATTCAAACCGCGGCTGTTTTGCCCAGCCCGCCCTGCTTGCGGGCTGACACTGAGCCATTGGTCCAAGTAGTAAAGCATGGCGGGATGCTTGGCGCTGGCCAGTACCAAGTCTTCAAACTTACCCAAGGCATGGGCTCTGGCCACATTGATGGCATAGTGCCCTGTAAAAGGTCGCACGCTGCCCTTTTGTTGGTACACATTGAAATGGTTAAACCAGAACTCTGTCATTCGGGCGAGCAGGGGCTGCTCAACATTGTCGCTGCTGCAACTGGCCAAGCGCCAAGCAACGGCTTTGTTCACTTGAGTCCGGTTGTAAAACAAGGCCTCTGTGTGTTCTTGAAAATTGAAACGTCTTTCGTTGGCCACCAATTCATTGAGACGCGTTCCCGCAGGGACGGCAGCGCGCGCTTCACGCTCATGGCGAGCACCTTCAAAAATCCTTGGGAGACTGTCGTTAATGGACGTCAAATCTAACGGAAGCTTAGGCGCCTCTTGGCTGGCTTTGCGGGCAGCATCCAATTGTTTTAAAGCCCAATCTTTGGGGTGAGCATGAGACTTGATGTCGGCCATCAAGGTGGGTGTTGGGCCATAACTCAGTCGGTTCATGGCGCGCCACTCTGCCGCAGGCCCCTGAGGCTCTATATGGCTAACGGGCAATGATGTTGTGCGGAGTGACTGTGGTGACTGAGCACAACCCCACAAAAACAAAAGCAAAAAAGACTCAAGGACAAGCCACAAAGGCCTGTTACGCATGAATCTTGGTGTTTGGGTCATGGTCGATATCGTAAATCAGAATCGATCTTTTCAAGGTTGGGTTGGCTCCAGCCTGAGCAACGCGCCTTGAGCTTCGTCCGTCAGCAAGTAGACCAAACCGTCTGGCCCCACCCTCACATCGCGCAGTCGAGACCGCCCTTGAAGCAAGCGCTCTTCGCTCAAAACTTTTTCGCCGTTTAGCGTCAGACGAACCAGCATCTGCCCGCGCAATGCGCCCACCAGCAAATTACCTTGCCATTGAGGAAACTGTGAACCGCTCACGAAAGCCATGCCCGATGGCGCAATCGAGGGTACCCACACGCGCAAGGGCTGCTCCAAGCCAGCTTTGGCCTGGCCCTCTCCAATCTTGGTACCTAATCCGTAATTAACGCCGTAGGTGATAACGGGCCATCCGTAATTCAAACCCGAACGCATCACGTTGACCTCATCCCCACCCTGCGGTCCGTGTTCGTGTGTCCACAGTTCACCCGTTTGGGGATGCAGAGCCGCACCTTGCATGTTGCGATTGCCCAAGGTCCATTTTTCTGCCAAAGCACCTGCACGGTTAACAAAAGGATTGTTGACGGGCACCCGACCATCGTCGTGAAGGCGAATGACTGAGCCCGCGTGGTCGTTCATTTTTTGG
Organism: Limnohabitans sp.; assembly: GCA_021300495.1. Classification (GTDB taxonomy): domain Bacteria; phylum Pseudomonadota; class Gammaproteobacteria; order Burkholderiales; family Burkholderiaceae_C; genus Limnohabitans_A. The sequence continues at coordinate 9,778 of JAJTDK010000092.1, forward strand.
GCGCGGTCTTTGTCGCCACGGTCTCCCAAAGTCAGATAAACAAAGCCAGCTTGATCGAAAACAATGCGACCACCAAAATGAAAGCTCGAACGTGTTTTAGGCTGCATGCTGAACAGCACCTGCACCTCAGTCATGCGGTGGTCTTGAAGCTTGCCTCTCGCCAAAGCAGTGCCCCAGCCGCCCGGCCCAGGCGCGTTGTACGCCCAATATATCCAGCCATTTTGTGCATATTGAGGGTGTAAGACCACATCAAACAAACCACCTTGGCCTTGCGACACAAGCTCAGGCAAGCCCTCAATCGGTTTGGGATTCAGTTTGAAATCTTGACTGACCAGGCGTAATCGTCCCGCCTTTTCTGTCACCAGCAAACGGCCGTCGGGTAGAAAAGCAACAGACCAAGGATTTTCAAGTCCCGTCACCAAAGTGGTCACTCGGAAGGCGTGTTTTTCGGATTTGAAGATCGGCGTCCCGTCCTGAGCCCAAGTGGGAAGACAGGCTACCATGCACATCAGCAAGGCATAGGTTGATCGAGCAAGCT
>JAJTDK010000093.1 GCA_021300495.1 Limnohabitans sp.
TTTGCTCCGCCTTTGGCTAAGCATTCCACAGGGGCAGCGCTTGCCTCCCTTGTGGAAAGAGTATTTTGGTGGTGTTGAGGCGGGCTCGGTCAGAGGCGGTGTTCGCGGAAGTCAGATAACCGATGAGTTTTTAGCCTATGAACGGCGTCAGGCTGCTAATTTGGGTATGAGCTTAAAACAGCAAAATTAAAAATCTGCACAGATTTTTATTGGCATTGACTTAAGCTCGATGCCTCAAAAAGTTAAAGTTATACACCCTCAATAATTCGAATGTCTCGAACCACTGCATTGCTGCCTAAAGCCACAAGAGCCTCTTGGTATCCTGGGCTGTTGTAGGCTGCAAGAGCGGCCGCAACGTTTTCAAACTCAATGAGAACTGTTCGTTCTTGCTGCCCATTTTCTTTGACTGCAGCAGGTATGCCACGTGCTAAAAATTTACCGCCTGCAGCCGTCAAACTAGGCCCTGCCAATTTGGCATAAGCAGCCAAGGCGTCGGTGTCGTTGATGCTGCGATATGCACTAATCCAATATGCTTTTGTCATTTTGTGATCCATTGATTACGTTTTTAAAATCTATTTTCAAGCAGCAACAAGATCACTGTCCCGCCTTGATGTTGTTCTCTTTCACAACCTTACCCCATTTACCAATCTCTTTGCGAATAAAGAGGTCAAAGTCTGCGGGGCTAGAGGCTGTGATGACCACGCCCATTTGCGCTAAACGTTCTTGCACAGCTGGAATTTTTAAAGCCTTGGCCACTTCTGCATTCATGCGATTGACAATGTTAGGCGGAATACCTGTTGGGCCTAGCAAGCCCCAATAGGCTTGGGCTTCAAATCCTTCGATACCCAGCTCTTGCAAGGTTGGAACGTCTGGCAGTTCTAGCATTCTTTTGGGGGAAGTGACGGCCAATGGACGCAACCTGCCACTGGCAAAATGGGGTGCCCATAAAGCGTAGGTGGCCATGGTGACGGGCACGTGCCCGGCCACGCCATCTGCAGCCAAGGGGCCACCGCCTTTGTAGGGAATGTGGGTCCAATCTACCTTGAGGGTGTTACCCAGATAGGCCATGGCCAAATGCGCCATGCTGCCAGAGCCAATCGTGCCATATCCGATGGTGCCTGGTTTGCTTTTTGCAGCTTGAACCAGATCATTGTAGGTTTTGTAGGGGGTGCTGGCGTGCGCTGTAATCACCATCGATCCCGTGCCAATTTGCATGACAGGCGTAAGGTCCTTTAAGGTGTCAAATGGCAGATTGGGGTAAAGACTAGGGTTGACGCCGTGCGTGTCAAATACCATGACCCAAGTGTAGCCATCGGCCGGTGATTTGGCCGCCATACCCGTTCCAATGGAGCCTGATGCCCCTGAGCGACTTTCAACAATGATGGGTTGCCCCAGCGCTTGCTGAAGGTGTGGTTGCAAAAGGCGTGAAATTTGATCAACTGTTCCCCCTGTTGGAAATGGGTTGATGATTTTGATGGGCTGAGTGGGCCAGTTGGTTTGCGCCATTACCCCAGGCGCAATGCCTAAGGTTAATGCAAGTGACAAGAACTTAACAAGGCGTTTGAAGGTCATGTGCTTCTTTCCGAGAGTTGTTGTTAAAGATCGTAGTGACTTAATGAATTTGTAATACTAGGGTTTTCGATATTTAGCAGCTTCAGAACAGAGTGAACTGCCATTAATCGCTCAATTGATAACGCGCAAATGTTTGGTCGCAAATGTGCGCTAACTCTATGTCTTTCATGCTCAGGCCTTGCACGTCGTGCGTGGTCCAAGTGATGGTGACTTTGTTGTACACATTGCACCATTCGGGGTGATGATTGTGACTTTCAGCTTCAATGGCAATCTGCTTCATGAATTCAAAGGCGCTTACAAAGTCGGTCAGTTTAAATTCTCGCGTGATTGAGCCAAGCTTGGCATCAAGGTGCCACAACTGCAAAGATGCCAGTTGTTGCGCAATCTCTAAAGTGCTCATTTTTTGTAAAGCCACGTTGATTCCTTAAGTGATTAGCTAGACCTTAACTTGATTTGAGCGCTTGCAATCTCCCTTGACTCGAAGCAGCACAAGGATGTCAGGAAAATGATTCAGACCTAGGGTAACTACTAATCTATTAGCTTTCATCAATAAAGCCTATTGATAAATGCAATGAAGCCGTCTCAAGTTGTGGCTATGCTTGACAAGTCTTTGACAAATCGGTCAGAGCATTTTTTAATATCTAGGAGATAAACCATGGCAGCACTCAAAGGCTCGCGCACGGAACAATGCCTGAAAGACGCCTTCGCAGGCGAGTCTCAAGCTAACCGTCGCTATTTGTACTTCGCAAACAAAGCTGACGTTGAAGGTCAGAACGATGTCGCCGCTTTGTTCCGTTCTACCGCTGAAGGCGAGACCGGTCACGCTCACGGGCACCTCGAGTTCCTCGAGCAGTCTGGCGATCCAGCAACTGGCTTGCCTATCGGCTCCACACGTCAAAATTTGGCCTCAGCTGTGGCTGGCGAAACTCATGAGTACACCGACATGTACCCAGGCATGGCCAAGACTGCACGCGATGAAGGCTTTGACGAAGTTGCAGATTGGTTTGAAACCTTGGCCAAGGCTGAGCGCTCACACGCCAACCGCTATCAAAAAGCTTTGAACGAATTGGTCGATTAATTTCTGCTGAATCGTGTTGCTGCACCTTTCTTAGGTGCAGCGATTTCGCAAGCGGTTGGCTTCAACTGTTTGCGAAATCGAATCAACATTAGGAGAACCACATGGCCACAGAAGGCAATTTGGAAGCCCCCACACGACATCCCTTAGATTGGCAAGGCAAAGACTTTTACAACGAAGAGTCTTGCTTTAACGAGCTTGAGCGCATCTTCGATATTTGTCATGGATGCCGCCGCTGCGTCAGCCTGTGCGGCTCTTTTCCCACTTTGTTTGACTTGGTGGACGAGAGCAGCACCATGGAAGTGGATGGCGTCGACAAAAAAGACTACTGGAAAGTGGTTGACCAGTGCTTCATGTGTGACCTGTGTTACATGACCAAGTGCCCTTACACACCACCTCACGAATGGAACTTGGATTTTCCGCACACGATGTTGCGCGCCAAGGCCATCAAGTTCAAAAAAGGTGATGTCGGCGCAGCGGAAAGCTTCTTGGCTTCTACCGACACCCATGGTTCCTTAGCTGGCATTCCTGTTGTGGTTCAGGCTGTTAACGCAGTGAATCAAACAAAAGTGGCGCGCAGTTTGATGGAATCTACTTTGGGCGTCGATCAAAATGCGTGGCTGCCTTCTTTGGCCACGCGTAAATTTCGCTCAAGTGCAGAAGAAGCAACATCCGTCAAAGTAGTCGATGGCGCCAAGACGCCGGGTAAAGTTGCGATTTATTCAACTTGCTACGTCAACTACAACGAGCCTGGCATTGGTCACGATCTGCTCAAAATTTTGAACCACAACGACATTCCTTATGTCATTGTAGAAAAAGAAAAGTGTTGCGGCATGCCCAAGCTTGAATTGGGTGATCTCGATTCGGTCAAGGCCTCGAAGGAAGCCAACATACCCGAGCTGGCCAAATACGCCAAGGATGGCTTTGCCATCATGGCTGCCGTACCCAGCTGTGCACTGATGTTCAAACAAGAAATACCCTTGATGTTCCCTGACTGCACGGACACTCAGTTGGTCAAAGAACACATGTGGGATCCCTTCGAATATTTCATGGCTCGCAAACGCGATGGACTTTTGAAAACCGAGTTCCCAGAAAAATTGGGCAATGTGAGTTATCAAATTCCTTGCCATGGCCGCGTGCAAAACATTGGGCGTAAAACCGAAGAAATGCTCAAGATGATTCCGGGCACAGAGATCAACACCATTGAGCGCTGCTCCGGTCATGCAGGCACCTATGGTGTGAAAAAAGGCTCACACGATATGGCGATGAAAATTGGCAAGCCAGTGTTCAAAGCCATGGCCACCATGAAGGATGGCAGCAAGCCAGACTTTATTAGCTCAGATTGCCCACTGGGTGGTCACCACATTGCGCAAGGTTTTGAAGTGAATGGTTTGGGTGCACCCGAACTGAATCACCCCCTGACCTTGGTTCGCAAAGCGTACGGTTTGAAATAATTGACGGAGTTGCATATGCAATTGACAGGACACATTACCCCCGAGAGCTTGATGACGCTGGAGGCCTATACCAAATGGCGTAAAGCGCACAAACCCGAAGTCATTGCGCACCGCAAACTGCGCAGCGTTCAGTTGGGAGACCATGTGAACTTACAGTTTGAAAGTGAAACAACCATTCGCTATCAAATTCAAGAAATGTTGCGCATTGAAAAAATCTTCGAAGAAGAGGGCATTCAAGACGAAATTGAAGCCTACGCACCCTTACTGCCATCTGGCACTAACTGGAAGGCCACCATGATGTTGGAGTACACCGACATCAACGAGCGCAAACGCGAACTGGCACGGCTCATTGGCATTGAAGATCGAACGTTTGTAGAGGTAGAGGGCCATGGGCGTGTGTATGCCATTGCTGACGAAGACCTCGATCGAGAAAACGACGAAAAAACTTCAGCAGTTCACTTCGTGCGCTTTGAATTCAATGCCGCCATGTGTGCCGCCATCAAGGCTGGAGCCAGTGTGAAGTTGGGTTGCGATCACACCAATTATCCTTCGCACATTGAAATTGCTGCCGACACGCTTGCGAGTTTGGCTGGCGATATTCGTTAAGAGTCTTGCTTACCCTTTGAGGCAACGCTGTGCATCTTGAGTCATTCATTTGACAGTTTTGTGGCAATCAGCCTGATAAACGAGCTCTGCTGCAATGAGATCAAGAGATGCAAAACCCACCGACTTGAAAACGGTTATGGACTGATCATTCTTTCGCCATGATTTAAAAGGATCGGACGCTAACTCAGCCAGCTCGGCCTCAATGCTCGATGGCAATAGGATGCCTTGTTGAATAGCTTGGTATATTTCTCCGCCTTTTTCAAGTACAGCGGCTCTATTGTCTGCATACACCTGAACCTTGTTCATGAGTGCTGGTTCGGCTTCTGCCATCTGCGGAGTAAATGCGCCTATAAGACCTAAGTGCGTTCCAGGTTTGAGCCATTTGGACAGGATGAAAGGCTCTGTGGCTGTTGTGGCTGCTGCCACCACGTCTGCTTGGTTCAAGGTTTCTTCTAAGTCTTCTGAGTAATTAGACTCAATGCCCAGAGTTTTGAGGTCAGCTACCGCTTCTAGCGCTTTTGATTTTTGTCTTCCCCAGATCAAAATGTTTTTGAAGGTGTGCACGCTTGCATGCGCTTGAACCATCGGGACACATAAAGCGCCAGTGCCCAATATAGCCAGAGTTTGACTATTTTTGCGTGCAAGAATTTTGGCCGCTAAAGCTGCAGCAGCGGCAGTTCGGCGCAAAGTGAGTTCAGTGCCATCGATGACTGCAAGAGGCATGCCGTTTTCACAAGAAAGCAAAACATAAACGGCTGAAACGGTAGGTGAGCCGATGGCTTTGTTGGAGGGCCATACAGACACAAGTTTGACACCAAAAACCTCTTGAGCCTTCCAAGCTGGCATGATCAGAACACAACTGGCATCGGCATTGGGCGCAAAATAGCTTCGCGGCGGTACTTCGATTGGCAATTGCAATCCTTGGGTCAAGGCTCTAATTAGCTGAGGATAGGGCAGGGCGTTTTTAACAGCACTTGAATCAAAGTAGTCCATGGTATTTAAAGCCGACAATATGTTGTATTAAACTGGTAAGTGTAGGTTCAATTACTATTGATATGCAAACTGATGTCTTGATTGTGGGGGGTGCTGCCATTGGAAGTGCTACCGCTTTTTTTCTAGCATCGCAGCCAGATTTCAAAGGAAAAATTCACGTCATCGAGCAAGATTTTTCATATGAAAAATCTGCAACCGCACTTTCAGCAGCTTCTATACGGCATCAGTTTTCAACACCTGAGAACATCAAGCTTTCTCAATTTGGCAGCGCTTTCTTAAAAGACATCGAGCAATATCTGGCGGTCGGCGAAGAAGTCCCGGCTGTTAACTTTAAAGAGCGCGGGTATCTGTTTCTTGCCACCCCAGGTGGCCTGCCCACTTTGCAATCTAATCACGCTGTTCAAAAATCAGAACAAGTTGACGTATCCCTTTTGACACCTTCTCAACTGAGTGATCGGTATCCATGGTTGAATGTGAATGACCTTTCAGCCGGCTCTATTGGCAACAGCGGAGAGGGTTGGCTAGATGCCTATGGGCT
>JAJTDK010000094.1 GCA_021300495.1 Limnohabitans sp.
ACCCGATCATCGCCTTCACGGTGTGAGTTTCTGATCTCACTGCCAGCCAGTAGATTTCGGTAGACCTTGGCAACTTCAATTTGTCCGAGCTGTCCTCGCAATGCGTGAATGCGTGCGTCAAAGGGCCCATCACTGCCGCGCGCAGCATCAATGGTGAGCGCCCCAATCACCAAACCTGCTTCAAAGACAGGTTCAAAACTAAACAGCGCATGCAAGGCCAAAGCCGTAGATGTTTGGGTTCCGTTGATGAGAGCCAAACCTTCCTTTGCCCCTAAAGTTAAAGGCGCAATACCTGTATCTTTTAGGGCTTCAAGGGCTGGTTTTTTAACACCACTCACCCATATATAGCCTTCGCCAAGTAAGGCCAAAGTCATGTGCGCAAGCGGTGCTAAATCACCAGAGGCACCGACAGATCCTTGGGAGGGTACGTCTGGAACCAATCCGGCATTGTGAACAGCCAAAAGCGTATCAATGACGACTTCTCTGACGCCTGAATAGCCACGCGCTAAGCTGGCAGCTTTGGTGGCCATCATGAGCCGAATGATGGGTGCAGAGAGTGGCTCGCCAACACCCACGCTGTGTGATCGAATTAAATTCAGCTGCAAGGTATGCAGCTGCTCTTTGTTGATACGTTGGTTAGCCAGTTTGCCAAAACCTGTGTTGACGCCGTATACGGGTGCATCGCCATTGGCATAAGCCTCTACCAAAGCTTGACTCTTGTGAATGTCTGGTCTGCAGCTATCTGGCAATGCAATGAACTGCTGATGTCCATGAATCAACTTCAGCTGCTCAAGTGTCATGAGTCCTGGCTTTAAAACCAGAGGGTGGCGAGATGATGAAATCATGTGGAAACCTTTAGTTCAAGAAATCAGCATCTGCCAGCTTGAGTTACTCGAGCCCGCTCGCCCGCCTAACTTCGATTCGAATTTCTTCTGTCAGCCTGGCCTTCAGCTCTGAAAATACAGGTGTCGTTTTGACAGAGTAATGGCGAGGGTAGGGCAGCTCAATCGGCAAGTCGCATTTAATGCGGCCGGGCCTTGCACTCATCACCATGACGCGATTGCCCATGAAAATGGCTTCATCGATATCGTGCGTCACGAACAGAACTGTTTTCCTCTCAGATTGCCAGATGTCTTGAAGCAACTCCTGCATCAATTCGCGTGTTTGATGGTCTAGAGCGCCAAAAGGCTCATCCATGAGCAAGATGCGCGGGTCATTTGCCAATGATCGCGCCAAGGCCGTTCTTTGCTGCATGCCACCTGAAAGTTGCTTGGGAAAATGCTTTGCAAAGTCCTGCAGACCAACTTGCTTTAAAAATTTATGAGCAATTTCATGTTGGTCAGCTAAGGGCAAGCCCTTTTCGCGCAAACCAAAACAAACATTTTCCAAAACGTTGAGCCATGGAAAGAGGGTGTAACTTTGAAACACCATGCCCCGATCGGCGCCTGGGCCTGTGACGCGAACGCCTTCTAGCGTAATTTCACCTGACGACGGCGTGTCAAGACCAGCAACCATGCGAAGCAGAGTCGATTTACCGCACCCTGATGGACCCAGAATGGTGATGAAATCATTTTCTTCAACATTGAGGTCGGTAGCGGTCAATGCTTGAGTGATTGCACCATGGGTGCTGAATGTTTTACTAACTTGAGATATTTGAAGAATGGACATTTTTTAACTTAAACGTGCCCATGGGAAGAGCCATCGGTTGAAAGTTTTGAAGGCGATGTCGGTAATTAAACCAATCAAGCCGATCACGATGATGCCAAAAATAATTTGATCGGTGGCCATCAAGGCTTGACTGTCAGTGATCATGTGGCCTATGCCGTTTGAAGCGCCAATCAGTTCAGCCACAATGACATAGGTCCATGCCCAACCTAAAACCATTCTCAAGGTCTCGGCTAACTCGGGAGATGCACTTGGCAATAGAACACGCGTGACCACACCGCTGTCTTTGGCGCCCAGTGTGTAGGCTGCTTCTACCAAATCACGCCTTGTGTTGCCCACAGAGACGGCGATCATGAGAATCAATTGAAAAAATGAGCCAATGAAAATAACGGCTAATTTTTGTGCTTCACCAATGCCCGCCCACAAAATTAAGAGCGGAATAAAAGCGGAAGCAGGTAAGTACCTGGCGAAGCTGACAAAAGGCTCTAGAAGGGCTTCAATGGGTTTGTAGGCGCCCATTAAAATCCCAATGGGAATTGCAAGAATGGCTGCAATAAAGAAGCCACCTAAGACCCTCCAAACAGTCATGCCAATGTCATACGCAAAACCTTGGTTGACCAGGAGATCAACACCCGATCGAACCATGGTGATGGGGTCGGCCAAAAATGTCTTTGAGACGTATCCACCTAATGTGGCAAAGGCCCACACTGCAAAGAAAATAACAAAGAATAAAATACCCAGCGCCACTTTGGCGCTGGGCGATACGGGCTGTAATGGCCGCATTGTGCTTACCTGATGAAGCGCGTATCAGCCAATTTGCTCATGTCTGGCAATTGCTTGATGATGCCGGCTTCTAGCAACAAATCTGCAGCCTCTTTGCTAAATTGCGCATGCTCACCGCTGAAGAACTTCAGATTAGCGGCACGATCTTGCCAACGCAAATATTTTTGGCTGGCTTCAAAAGCCTCGCCTGATTGTTTGACATCGGCACCCATGATTTCAAAACTTCTCTTGGGCTCCTTGCTGATCATTTCTACGGCTTCAAAGTAGCTGTCTGCAATGGCTTTTGCTGCTTTTGGATTGTCAGCTAGGAATTTGGGAACACAGCCGAAGGTGTCCATGATCATTGGATAGTCAAGTGTTGTCGCAATGATCTTGCCAGCTTCTGGTTTGGCGCGAACAGCGCTGAGGTAAGGCTCATAAGTCAAGGCAGCATCAAGTCCCGCATTGCCCGCAATCATGGCATTGGCCGCAGCTTGGGGCTCAAGGTTCACGATCTTGACGTCTTTGGTGGACATGCCGTTTTTCTTCAACATCCAAGCCAAAGTAAAGTAGGGAGCTGTGCCTGGCGCACTGGCTGCAACAGTTTTGCCTTTCAGGTCGGTAATTTTGGCAATGTCGTTCTTCACGACCATGCCGTCGGCACCGAAGCTTTTATCGAGTTGAAAAATTTGAGTGGTTGCAACGCCATTGGCATTCCAAACAATCCACGTTTCAACGGTGGTCGCTGCGCATTGCACATCGCCGGAAGCCAAGACCAAATGGCGATCTTTTTGGGGTACTTTGCGCAAAGTGACATCCAAGCCATTTTTCTTAAAAATACCAGCTTCTTTGGCCAGTGTCAGGGGTGCAAAACCAGTCCAACCAGAAAGAGCAATGCTCACTTTGGTTTCTTGTGCGAGTGCGACACAGCTTAGGGTTGATGCGAGTGCTAAGGTAACGAGATGTTTCATGCGAGCTCCTTGGTGATTGAAAGTTAAAGTGAAAAAATACAGCGGAAAAAAATGAATCAAGACATCATGGGCAATTGCAAATGATTTAGCTTGGCGGATTCTTTGGCCAAGTCATAACCTGCATCTGCATGCCGCATAACGCCTGTGGCAGGGTCGTTGAAAAGAACCCTAGACAGCTTTTCATCGGCTGCATGAGTACCATCACAAACAATGACCACACCTGAGTGTTGTGAATAACCCATGCCCACACCACCGCCGTGGTGCAAGCTGACCCAGGTGGCGCCACTGGCCGTGTTAAGCAGAGCGTTGAGCAAAGGCCAATCACTGACGGCATCACTGCCATCCATCATGGCTTCGGTTTCGCGATTAGGCGATGCAACTGATCCACTGTCTAAATGGTCTCTGCCAATGACAATGGGACCTTTAAGCTCGCCATTTCGAACCATTTCATTGAAGGCCAAACCAGCCAAATGACGTTCTCCTAAACCAATCCAGCAAATGCGCGCGGGCAAACCTTGAAAGCTGATTCGCTCTTCCGCCATTTCCAGCCAGCGGTGCAAATGCTTGTGATTTGGGAACAGTTCCTTCATCTTGGCATCGGTTTTTAAAATATCTTCTGGGTCGCCACTCAGTGCAACCCAGCGAAATGGGCCGATGCCTTGGCAAAACAAAGGTCGAATGTAGGCAGGCACAAAACCGGGGTAGTCAAACGCGTTCTCGACACCGTAATCTTTGGCAACTTGTCTTAGGTTGTTGCCGTAATCAACGGTTGGAACGCCCATTTCATGGAAGGCCAACAAGGCCTTCACGTGGATGGCGCATGACTCACCTGCGGCCTTCGTGAGTGCCGCATGGTGACTTGGATCTTTTTGCGCCGCACGCCAGTCTTGAATCGACCAACCAATGGGCAAGTAGCCATTGATGATGTCGTGTGCCGATGTTTGGTCTGTGACAATATCGGGGCGCATGCCGCCTTGCTTTGCGATTTCAACCAGTTGGGGTAACAATTCAGCAGCGTTGCCACACAAGGCGATGGACACTGCTTCTTTGCGGGTCGTATGGTAAGCAATCATGTCAAGTGCCTCTTGAACTGTGGCCGCTTGCTTGTCTACGTATTTTGTTTTTAAACGAAAATCAATGCTTGATTGTTGGCATTCAATGTTGAGTGAACAAGCCCCAGCAAAAGTAGCGGCCAAAGGCTGTGCACCGCCCATGCCACCCAAACCCGCTGTCAAAATCCAGCGACCGGCTAAATCGCCATTGAAGTGTTGTCTGCCGGCTTCAACAAAGGTTTCGTAGGTCCCTTGAACAATGCCTTGGCTGCCAATGTAGATCCAGCTGCCTGCAGTCATTTGGCCGTACATCATGAGTCCGGCACGGTCCAGTTCATTGAAGTGTTCCCATGTGGCCCACTTTGGGACCAAATTGGAATTGGCCAGCAAAACGCGCGGTGCTCCGGTGTGAGTTCTAAAAATGCCTACGGGTTTACCCGACTGAATGAGCAGTGTTTCATCGGGTTTGAGGGCTCGAAGTGATTCCAAGATGGCTTCAAAACAATCCCAGTTCCTTGCAGCTTTGCCAATGCCGCCATAGACCACGAGTTCATCTGGATTTTCAGCGACTTCCGGGTCTAGGTTGTTTTGAATCATTCGGTAAGCGGCCTCAATTTCCCAGTTGGCACAACTGATCTCCGGACCGCGAGGTGCTCTAACTGGACGCGCTTTTCTAAGCAGACTGTTTGGAATGATTGGAGCGTTCATGATGTCGGAAAGTGTCAATGTGATTTAAAGTAAGTTAATCCTAGTTGTCTATACAACTTATGTCAATCGGAGTATTCTCTAGATCATGAAATTAGAAAAAGTGCCCATTTACGAGCAGGTCAAAGTATTCATTCGCACCAAAATCAAGAGTGGTAATTGGGTTGCGGGTAACCCCGTGCCCAGTGAAAGTGCCTTCATGCACCAGTTCGGCGTGAGCCGCATGACGGTCAATAGAGCTCTTCGAGAACTGATGGCCGAAGGTGTCGTGAGGCGAGTTCAGGGATCTGGTACTTTTGTGGCTGAAATTGACCAAGTGTCTTCAAAGCTTGAAATTCGAGACATTCAAGAAGAGATTGAAGAACGGGGTCATGTGCATGGCACCGAAATTATTTTCGCAGGCAAAACAAAAGCAAACAAAGCGCTCGCAACTTGTTTCAACTTGCCTGCCAAAAGTATACTTTTTCACACCATCATGGTTCACCTTGAAAACGGTGTGCCCCTTCAATTTGAAGATCGGTATGTCAACCCCCGCTTGGCGCCTGATTATTTATCTGTAGACTTTTCCTCGACAACTCCCACACGGCACTTGCTAGATGTGGTCCCTGTGACCAGCGCCTCCTATTCCATTGAAGCAGCTTTGCCAAATGACCTAGAAGCGCGGTATTTGAAAATTAAAACTTCGCAGCCCTGTTTGGTCATGGTGAGAACCACAGCCAGTTCAAATCAGGTAGCCTCTTTGGCGCGGCTGATTTATCCTGCCAGCAGGTACAGTTTTAAAGGCGCATTTCAATGACGCAATTGCAAGATTGGCATCAGATTCGCCTTCAAGACACCCCTGTCAGTCCTTGGAAAAATGGCGGTGGTACCACCCAGTCCTTGGTTTGTTGGCCCAGTCCATCGGATTGGGTATTTCGCATGTCTGTGGCGCGCATCGACAGCGATGGGCCATTCTCGGAATTTAAAGGTGTTGACCGGTGGTTTGCGGTACTCAGTGGCGAGGGCGTTGTTTTGCAGTTTCCAGAGCGCCGGGTCGAGGTGGGCGCCTTAATTACGAACTCAATGCAAATTCTTTGTACTGGATCACGCTTGACCATGACCTTGAGATTGAATTCAATGACATGCACCTGCTGCTAATTCAAATGGAGTCTTTTCTATGAGTTTTGAGATTTGGGAAAACGCTCGTCTTGCAACAATGCAAGAGGGTCAAGATGCCAACTATGGCTTGATAGAAGATGGTGCACTTGTTGTTGAGGGAGAGCGTTTGGCATGGGTTGGAATGCGGTCCAAGATGCCTGCGCAGTACCGCCATGGCGCAGTGCTGCATGACGCACACCATGCACTGATTTCGCCTGGTTTAATTGATTGCCATACTCATTTGGTCTATGGCGGACACCGTGCCAATGAATTTGAATTGCGCTTGAATGGTGCAAGCTATGAAGACATTGCACGTGCTGGTGGCGGTATTAAATCGACAGTACAAGCCACGCGTTTGGCCACAGAAGCGCAACTCTTTGAAGCCGCTACAAAGCGTCTGACCAATTTGCTTAAGGAAGGTGTGACGACACTTGAGGTGAAATCTGGTTATGGCTTGTCACTGGCACAAGAAGCAAAGTGTTTGCGGGTTGCTAGGCAATTGGCACAACATCACCCTGTGCAAATCAAAAACACGTTTTTAGGGGCACATGCTGTGCCACCAGAATTTCAAGACAATCCCGATGCTTACATCGATTCAGTGGTCGCCATGATTGAACCGCTGAAGGCCGAGGGCTTGATCGATGCCGTCGATGCTTTCTGTGACCGAATTGGATTTACATATTCACAAACAGAAAAGGTTTTCAAAGAAGCACAACGGCTGAATTTGCCTGTCAAGTTGCACGCAGAGCAACTGACAGACAGTCACGGCGCCTCCTTGGCAGCACAGTATGGCGCTTTAAGTTGTGATCATTTGGAATGGTTAAGCGAAGAGGGCGTAGCTTCCATGGCAAAGGCTGGTACCGTGGCAGTTTTGTTGCCGGGTGCGTTCTATTTTCTTCGTGAGACCAAACTGCCGCCCATTGAACTCTTAAGGCAACACCAAGTGCCAATGGCCATCTCTACCGATTCCAACCCAGGCAGTTCACCCTGCACATCTATTTTGTTGATGTTAAATATGGCGTGTACTTTCATGCGCCTAACGCCACAAGAGGCCTTGGCTGGCGTCACCCGAATAGCAGCGCAAGCCTTGGGTTTGAAAGATCGAGGTGCTTTGATTGCAGATCAGCGTGCCGATTTTGTTTTATGGGATGTCAAACATCCCGCTGAACTGGCCTATGCATTTGGATCCAATCCTTGTTTGTCAACCGTATGGGGTGGGCGAGTTCGAGAAACATCTTCAGTTCAAAATCATCATTAAAAAAATGACACTTACTTTTAATCTACACCAAGGCACAGCGCCCTTACTTGTCAGCATGCCCCACTTAGGCGTAGCCTTGCCTGATGAGTTAAAACCAAATTATGTACCTCGTGCCTTAGAGGTAGAAGATGCGGATTGGCACTTGAACCATTTGTACAATTTTCTGAAAGAAATGGGTGCCAGTATTTTGACGCCTGTATTTTCTAGGTATGTCATTGACCTGAATCGGCCGCCTGATGATGCACCGATGTACCCAGGGGCTTCCAATACAGAGCTTTGTCCTACACGGTTTTTCACAGGTGATCCGCTTTACAAAGAGGGTTGTCAGCCTGATGCAGATGAGAAATTGCGTCGCCGAGAAATATACTGGCAACCTTATCACCAAGCTTTGTCTGGTGAATTAAGCAGGCTGCGCTTACTGCACTCGAATGTGCTTCTGTGGGATGCGCACAGCATTCGAGGTGAAATTCCTTGGTTGTTTGACGGTAAATTGCCAGATCTGAATGTGGGTACGGCCAACGGTTTAGCCGCTGCTGAATCTGTTGGATTGGCCGTGATGGAAGTTTGTTCACAACAAGAGCAATTCACCCACGTTTTGAATGGTCGTTTTAAAGGTGGCTACATCACACGTTGCTACGGCAATCCTCAAGGTGGCATTCATGCGGTTCAACTTGAAAAATGTCAGTCTGTATATATGAATGAGCTGCCGCCCTATGAGTACAAGCCTGAGCTTGCTGCCCAAGTTCAGCCGCTACTGCATAAGATGGTGGCTGCTGCACTGAATCAAGTTAAATCATTGAGTCTATGAAATTCAAAGCTAACTTAGCCTGGATCGATGGCGCATGGGCTTCTAATGTATTTTTAGAATCGGATGCACAAGGGTTCTGGACGCACATTCAGACGAACGCGACTGATGCAGAGTCACAAGGTGCTTTAGCGCTTGGGTGTGTCATACCTGGGTTGGTCAATGCACACAGCCATGCTTTTCAAAGAGCAATCGCTGGCTTGACTGAACACAGTGATCGCTCGGGTGACGATTTTTGGAGTTGGCGCGATCGCATGTACCGAGTGGCACTGCGCGTTAGTCCCGATCATTTGGAATCAATTGCAACGTGGCTTTACAGCGAAATGCTGCGAAGCGGCTATACACATGTTTGTGAATTTCACTACTTGCATCGCAATCCAGATGGCCATGAATATGCCGATCCCTCTGAAATGACCTGGGCATTGGTCAGAGCTGCAGAAAATACGGGAATTGGTTTAACGTTGTTGCCAACTCTGTACATGAATCAGGGTTTTGGCCAGCCTGGTTTGAATTCAATGCAAAGAAGATTCGCATCTACGCCAGATTCAATTTTGAATTTGCAGCAAGCAGTTTTGCGCCACGCCAAAATAAATTCAAGACAATCAAACTTGAACGCTGGCGTAGCAATTCATTCACTCAGAGCTGTTGCGCCTGCAGAGATCGTTGGTTTAACTTCACAAAGTGGGTCTGCGCCTGTGCATATTCACATAGCCGAGCAGACGAAAGAGGTTGCAGATTGTTTGGCACATACAGGTCTTCGGCCTGTTGAGTGGCTCCTTGCAAATGCGAATCTAGATGCGCGTTGGAATTTGGTGCATGCAACTCACGCATCTGCATCTGAAATCCAAGGCATCCAAGCTCAGCAAGCTTCTGTTGTCATTTGCCC
>JAJTDK010000095.1 GCA_021300495.1 Limnohabitans sp.
GCAATGCCGCGCACGCGTGCCATGCGCTCGCCTTGCGTGCCCAATTTGTTGTGATACACAACTTTGTTGAGGCCTTCAACGCGCGACGCCAAGGTTTTTTTGCGGTCTTGGTCAAAGAAGAATTTGGCATCGGCCAAACGCGGGCGCACCACGCGTTCGTTGCCGCCAATGACTGCACTGGCGTCCGACGGCGAAATATTGCTGACCACCAAAAATTGGTTCGTGAGCTTGCCTTCTGCATTGAGCAATGGGAAATACTTCTGATTGGCCTTCATGGTCAAAATCAAACATTCCTGAGGCACTTCCAAAAACTCTTTTTCAAATTGGCACGTCAGCACATTGGGGCGCTCAACCAATGCCGTCACTTCATCAAGCAAGGCATCGTCGTCAATGGCTTTGGCGCCACCACCTACTTTGGCAGCAGCCGCATTGAGCTGCTTCACGATCTCTGCGCGGCGCTCGGCAAAGCTGGCAATGACGGCGCCATCGCGCGCCAAGGTGACCGCATAACTGTCGGCATCTTGAATGACCAAAGGAGACACATTGGCTTCAAAGCGATGGCCATGCGTTGTTTGTCCAGCCTTCAAGCCCAAAGTTTTAACAGGCACCACTTGCGTGCCATGCAGCGCCACCAAGCCATGTGCGGGGCGCACAAAATTGACACTGGTCCAGCCTGGCAATTCGCAGTCTGTTTCCAATTGGTAGGTCATGACTTTGGGAATAGGCAATTTGGCAAGTGCCTCGTCCAAGGCTTTTTGCAAACCTTGCAACAGTGTGGCACCCTTGGCCACGCTGTCGTAAAACAAAGCCTCTGCTTTGCCATCGGGTGCGCGCTTGAGCGATGCTACAAGCGCTGCAGGATTGGCAACATCAGCACCCAGGGCTTGCAATTTTTTAAGCAAGGCGGGTGTGGCGTTACCACTGGCATCCAAGCCCACCGTGACCGGCATGAGTTTTTGCTGAATCGCTTTGTCGGCGGCTTGCGCAACTACTTGCGTGACATGCGCTGCCAATCGGCGCGGCGACGCGTAGGGCGTGACCACTGCACCGGCACCTGTTAGGCCTGCATCGCGCAGTTGTTCAAACAGCACATTGGCAAAAGATTCGCCCAATTTTTTGAGTGCCTTGGGCGGCAACTCTTCTACAAACAATTCGACCAGAAGGTTTTGATGTGTCATTTTTATTCTTGCCTTCAGGCAGCCCTCTTACTTAAGGCATTGAGCTGTTCAACCCACTCGCGAGGCGCCATAGGGAAGCCCAAACGCTCGCGACTTTCCCAATAACTTTGCGCCACAGCGCGCGCCAAATTGCGAATGCGACCAATGTAAGCGGCACGCTCCGTGACGCTAATGGCACCGCGCGCATCGAGCAAGTTGAAGGTGTGCGCGGCTTTGAGCACTTGCTCGTAGGCGGGCAATGCGAGATGCTCACCAATGAGATGCTGGGCTTGTTTTTCGTAAGCAGAAAAAGCCGTGAACAAGAACTCGGCATCGGAGTGTTCAAAGTTGTAAGTCGATTGCTCGACTTCATTTTGATGGTACACATCGCCGTAGCTGAGCGTGTCGGTCCACTTTAAGTTGTAGACGTTATCGACACCTTGCAGGTACATGGCCAAGCGCTCGAGGCCGTAGGTAATTTCGCCGGTGATGGGTTTGCAATCAATGCCACCCACTTGTTGGAAATAAGTGAACTGCGTGACTTCCATGCCATTGAGCCAGACTTCCCAGCCCAAGCCCCACGCACCCAAAGTTGGATTCTCCCAATCGTCTTCTACAAAACGAATGTCGTTCTTTTTAAGGTCAAAACCCAAAGCTTCCAGCGAGCCCAAATACAAATCCAAAATGTTGGAGGGTGCAGGCTTGAGCACCACTTGGTATTGGTAGTAATGCTGCAAGCGATTTGGGTTCTCGCCATAACGGCCGTCTTTAGGACGGCGGCTGGGTTGCACATAGGCCGCCTTCCATGGCTCTGGGCCGATGGCGCGTAAAAAAGTAGCGGTATGCGAAGTACCAGCACCCACTTCCATGTCATAGGGTTGCAACAGCGCGCAACCTTGGGCGTCCCAGTAGGACTGCAGTTTCAAAATGATTTGTTGGAAGGTCAACATGGGCTAAAAATTAGAACGCCCCCGAACATCGGCGGCAACCCTTGATTTTAAAGCGCGCGAGGGCCAGAGCGCCAAGAAATCACACCTAAAAACAGAACAATTGCGAGGCAAAGCCACCAAAGTGGCGCCAAGCCCCATTGGGATGTCCAGTATGCGTAAGGCGTGAGGCCCACACGTCCTTCAAACTCAAGCACCAAAGAGCCGCGCGTGAAGTTTGGCAAAGACGCAGTCACCTCGCCTTTGGCATCGACCAAACCCGTTAGGCCCGTGTTAGTAGCGCGAAGGATGGGGCGCTGAAATTCCAAAGCACGCATGCGCGAAATGGCCACATGTTGGGGGATGGCGGTGGTGTCGCCAAACCACGCCAAATTGCTCATATTGACGAAGACAGTGGGCGCTTCTTCTGGTTTGACAAAGTAGCGTGCCATTTCTTCACCAAACAGATCTTCGTAGCAAATTTGAGGCAACAAACGCTGCCCTTGCCATGTCAAAACACCTGCAGGCGGGCGGTCTTGCGCAAAGTCTCCCAGCGGCATGTTCATCATGCGCACAAACCACTGGAAAAAGGGTGGCACAAATTCGCCAAAGGGCACCAAATGCAACTTGTCATAGCGGTATGCAACTTCTTCAGGGCCTAAGGCCAATGCGGAATTGGTGTAGCCCACACCCGCGGCACCCATCGGCAATCCGATCAAGGCAGTTTGCGGCCCAACGGGTAATGGCGCGGGCAAATGTTCAGGCTTTTGATCGGGCTTTTGATCGGCCAAATGATCCTGAGCCAGAGGCGGCGCATATTTGTTTTTGATGGCTTGCCAATAAGGCGGCGAGAGTTGTTGCGGCAAGACAGGAATAGCGGTTTCAGGGGTAACGACCAGCGGCTCGGTGTTGGCCAGCAATTGTTCACCGTACCAAGTCAATGCCTGCTGCACACCTTGGCCGGGAATGAATTTTTCGTCTTGCGGAATATTGCCTTGAAGCAATCTAACTTTTAGTTTGCCGGCAGCTTGGGTGAATTCAGCGCCTGAATTTTGAAGGCCAATGGGGATGACCACCGACACTAACAGCAACACCATCCCCAGCATGAGCCAGGCCTTGGTTCTTCCCGCCATGAGACTCGACACAACAACTGGCACGCCCATGGCCACCCACGCAGAGATGGCGCCCATGCCATACACACCGAGCCAAGGGGCATAGCCAGCTAAAGTACTTTGTAGGTGCGCGTAACCACTGGCGCCCCAAGGGAAACCGGTTAGGAGTTGACCGCGGCACAACTCCGCCATCGTCCATAAAGCACCAAACAACAAAATGCCTAACAAGCCTTGCTTGAACTCCGCCAGAGTCATGCCGTCCGTCTGTGTGGCGTATCGCCCTTCTGTCAATCGGGCCGACAAAATGGTCCGCCGAAACAAGGCGACCCAAACGCCGCCTGCTGCTGCAAAATAAATGGACAAGCCCGCAGCCAGCAACAAAACGGCCAAGGCAGCCAACCAAGAAGGCAAGCCGCCATATGTGTGCATGGACACATACAGCCAACCCCAAGTGGCGGCCATGGCACTGGTCGCAAAGACGGCGCTAATGAGCGCGCCCTGTCGCCATACAGATTGACCTTGGCGCTCGGTTTTAGATTGGACTTGATTGGCTGCGATGAAACTTGTTGGCTGCGCTTCTTGCGATGCCACTTGCAACAAAATTGCCGCCAATATACCGAGACTGAAACACTGCAAGAAGCCCGAGGACTGGCCTGTGACACCCAGCATATCGCCCAGCGCAAAGGCTGGCCAGGCCATCGAAAAACCATGCACCACACCGGCTAAGACTGACAAGGCCAGGCGCCACATGCTCATTATTTTTTCGATGGCGGTGTGGGTGAGACTTTGAACCATCGCACTGCGCCCCCGCGCGTGTGCAACACCACAAAATCCAAGCCCGACAAGCTGAATTTTTCGCCGCGTTTGGGCACATGACCCATTTCATGCGCAACCAGTCCGCCAATGGTGTCGAATTGGTGTGTGTCTTCATCAGCCACATCGGGATTGAGCTTGACGTTAAAGGCTTCTGAGACGCGTTCGAGCGACGTGTCGCCACTTACACGGTAGGTTTGATCGGCCAAACCAAAGATGTCGCCAGCCTCTTCTTCAATGTCAAACTCGTCTTCAATTTCACCCACAATTTCTTCAAGCACATCTTCAATGGTGATGAGGCCAGCCGTGCGGCCAAACTCATCAATGACGATGGCCAAGTGTTGGCGGTTGTCGCGAAACTGGCGCAGTAAATCGTTCAGGCCTTTGCTCTCCGGCACAAACACGGCGGGTCTAAGCAGGGCGCGAATATTAAGCTCGGGCGCCCGTTGCAGCTTGAGCAAATCTTTGGCCATCAAGATGCCGATGATGTTTTCACGATCGTCTTCGTAAACGGGAAAACGCGAGTGCGCTGTGTCAATGACTTGGTGCAGCAACTCGTCAAAGGGGGCATCGATGGACAGCAAATCCATGCGCGGTGCAGCCACCATGGCATCGCCTGCCGACATGTCCGCCATGCGGATCACACCCTCAAGCATGAACCGGCTTTGCGCATTGATGATCTCGTTGTCTTCTGCTTCGGCCAGCGTCTCTATGAGTTCGTCTTTGGAGTCGGGTCCGGGGTGCAGGAACTCTGCCAGTTTTTGCAGGAATGAACGTTTGTCTTCACGCCGTTCTTCGCGTTTGTCTACTCTTTTGACTTCGCGTTTGTCGTCTCGTTCGTTCAAACGCGCGGGGTGGGGGTCGGACACAGTTGTGTTGGCAGTTAGCCGTTGTTGCAGAACCTCTAGGATAGCGGATTAAACGCCAGATTTGTGACGCGATTCGCGGACACCCTTTCTGACTTCTTGCAAGGTGCGGAGCAGTTGTAAAAATTGTTTGGCGCGCAATTTGATTTGAAAATCCACATCTGCCATGCCTTCTTCAATGAATTCATTCACTTGGCTGTCCATGTCGGCGGCCGGCAAGCTTAAGTAGGCATCACTTTCGCTGCCATCACGCACCACTCGGGCACCAGATTTCCTGGCAATTTTGAGCATGGCGGTGTTTTCACTCAAGGCATGGATAAACAACAGCCCAACGCCCTCATTTCGGGCGCGCATCACGGCACGATCAAACAAACGCGCGCCCAGTCCTTTGCCGCGCATTCGCAAGTCAACTGAGACGCCAAATTCTGCACACGTGGCCCATTCAGGATCGACCGAGAAGGCCAAATGGGCCATGGACACGATTTCTAAGCGTCGGTTGAAGACCCCATAAATGTCATCGCGTGCAAAATTCAGTTTGTTGACGTAGTTCTCAATTTGCTCGTCGGTAGCGGGGTAGCCAAAGCGCAAATATCGGTCTTGAGGGGCCAAACTCTTCAAATGCGCACTGATGCGTGGTCTGTGCTTGGGGCTCAAAATGCGGACAGGCACCCACTTCATCCAGCGGCGCCAGAGAGATTGTGTGAAGACAGTCAGTTGATTCATAGGGTTTACCCTCATTCTTGCACACCTTCTCTCATTTGTCCTTGCTTTGTTGCAAATGCGGCAGTTTTTAGTTTGTCGCTTTGGAGACGATAAATAGACTTTTAAAGCAGGTCTCAGGGGTTATGCCCCATGACATCGGCTCTCCAAATTGACGACAATGCAGTCATTCCTAGGAGCAGTACATGGACAAGATTTGGCTGAAGAGTTACCCCGCCAACGTGAAGCACGAGATTGACCCCAACGAATACAGTTCGTTGTCAGATTTACTCAACCAAGCCTTTCAAAAGCATGGCGATACGCCCTTTTCAGTTTGCATGGAAAGGTGGATGAGCTACCGAGAGTTGGACCAGCTGTCTCAAGCTTTGGGTGCTTGGTTTCAAGCGCAAGGCCTACCCGCTGGCAGCCGCATTGCCTTGATGTTGCCCAACCTGCCTCAATTTTCAGTCACCATGGCCGCTGTTTTGCGGGCGGGTTATACCTGCGTGAATGTCAACCCTCTGTACACCGCACGCGAGTTAGAGCATCAGCTGAAAGACTCTGGCGCATCCGCCATTGTCATTTTGGAAAACTTTGCAGCCACGCTAAGCGAAGTCATTGAACACACGCCATTTGGCCAAAATGGTGCCCGAGTTTGAACTGCCACTGAGCGACAAACACAAGGTTACCTCGTTCAAGCAAGCCATTTCCGAGGGGCGCCAATTGACCTTCAAGTCAGTTCCGCAATCGCTTGATGACATTGCATTTTTACAATACACCGGTGGCACCACAGGCTTGTCCAAGGGCGCCGTGCTGACACACCGCAACATTGTGGCGGCTATTTTGCAAGCAGAAACATGGTTTGCGCCGGCACTTGAGCGCATGCCAGACTTGCGCAAAGTCAACAGCATTGCGGCATTGCCGCTGTATCACATCTTTGCATTGACACTTTGCCTCTTGGCCATTCGCCAAGGCTCGCACCTTACCTTGGTGCCCAACCCGCGTGACTTTGGCAAGTTCATTGAAACTCTTAAAACACGGCCCTTCCATTTGTTGCCTGGCGTGAACACTCTGTTCAACGCCTTGCTACAGCACCCCATGTTCAAAACAATTGATTTTTCCCATTTGTGCCTCACACAAGCGGGAGGCATGGCGGCGTCTGAAGGGACTGCGCGTGCATGGCAAGCCGCCACTGGCAGCGCCATGATTGAGGGCTGGGGCATGAGTGAAACCTGTGCCATTGGCACCAACAACCCAGTGACCCAAACTTCCTTCAGTGGCAGCATTGGTCTGCCACTGCCCAGCATCGAAATGGCCATCAAGGATGAGCAGGGCAACAGCCTGCCACAAGGCGAATCTGGTGAAATTTGCATTCGCGGCCCCAACGTGATGGTGGGCTATTACAAACAAGAAGAAGAAACGCGCAAGGCGTTCACGCCAGACGGTTACATGCGCACCGGCGACGTGGGCATCATGGACGAGCGTGGTTTTTTCCGGATCGTCGATCGCATCAAAGACATGATCATTGTGAGTGGCTTCAATGTGTTCCCCTCTGAACTTGAAAATGTCATTTCGCTTTGCCCCGGCGTGGTTGAGTGCGCCGCCATTGGCATTCCAGACGCCATGCAAGGCGAAACCATCAAGGTGTTTGTGGTGCGAAACGACAGCATGCTGACCGAAGATGCCGTGGCCAAATACTGCCATGACAACCTCACGGGCTACAAGCGACCCAAGTACATTGAGTTCCGCGATGAGTTGCCCAAATCCAATGTTGGCAAAATCTTGCGTCGTGAACTTCGTACCACGACGCATTGAGCGCATCAGCTTTTAGCCTCGCTTAGAGCGATCTTTGTCAATGACACAGCGGCTGCAGATTCCTGGACTTCAGGTTTTTGAACGAGGCTGGTTGTCGGCCAACAACATTCTGTTCACAGACTCTGAGTCAGCTACGTTGGTTGACAGCGGTTATGTGACACACCAAGCGCAAACTTTGGCGCTCGTTCAAAATGCCTTGAATGGCAGAACACTAGATCGCTTAGTTAACACCCACTTACACAGCGACCACTGTGGTGGTAATCATCAGCTTCAAACTTCCTACACACAACTCGAGACACTCATTCCGCCAGGCGAAGCAAAGGCAGTTGCAATTTGGGATGCAGGCGCATTGAGCTACGAAGCCACAGGCCAACTGTGTCCTAGGTTTAAGTTTGAGGGTGTTTTGCAAGCGGGCCAAACTTTGCGCTTGGCGTCACTAGATTGGGAAGTGCATGCTGCACCAGGGCATGACCCTCATTCGGTTATTTTGTTTGAACCCACCCACCGAGTTTTGATCTCTGCAGATGCATTGTGGGCCAACGGATTTGGTGTTGTTTTTCCAGAGTTGGAAGGTGTGGATGCTTTTCACGAAGTGGCTCAGACCTTGGACGTCATAGAGTCACTTCAACCATTGTGGGTCATTCCTGGACATGGTGCTGTTTTCGAAAATGTCGATGCTGCCCTGGAAATTGCACGCAAGAAATTGAACGGCTTTGTTCAAAGCCCTTCAAAGCATGGCCGCTATGGCGCCAAAGTGCTTTTGAAATACAAGCTGTTGGAACTGACTCAGGTAGACAACAAGGCCTTTAAGGCTTGGGCCACTGGCGTGCCCTATTTGATTCAGTTGCACCAGACTTTTGGTGAACAGATGCCAATGCAAGATTGGCTTGAGGACATGCTTTTAGATCTTGAAAGAAGCAAAGCCTTGGCATTTCAAGACAACACGATTGTGAATTTGTAGCCGGCTTGCAAATTCGACAGACGAAAAAAAACGCCCCATATTTCTATGGGGCGTTTCTCGCTATAAGAGCCTGACGATGTCCTACTTTCACACGGGAACCCGCACTATCATCGGCGCTAAGTCGTTTCACTGTCCTGTTCGGGATGGGAAGGAGTGGTACCAACTTGCTATGGTCATCAGGCAAAACTTT
>JAJTDK010000024.1:0-19839 GCA_021300495.1 Limnohabitans sp.
CGCGTCGTAGATGCCTTGCGACACAGGTTTGAGCAAGCTCAGGCCTCAGAAAGAGAGTCAATCCATGCTGCTTAACTTGGCGCAATGGTTGCAAAGCTTATCCCCTGACTGGGGCTTCTTGCGTGTATTTCAATACATCACTTTCCGCGCAGTGATGGCCGCTTTGACTTCATTGCTCATTGGCCTCATTGCAGGCCCTGCAGTGATCCGTAAATTGACGGCTCTCAAAATAGGCCAACCGATTCGAGGGTATGGCATGGAGACACACATGGCCAAAAGCGGCACGCCCACGATGGGCGGTGTGCTGATCTTGTTGTCAATTGCCATCAGCACCTTGTTGTGGTTTGACCTGTCCAATCGCTTTGTCTGGATTGTGCTCATTGTGACCTTGGGCTTTGGCGCCATTGGCTGGGTAGATGACTGGCGCAAAGTGGTGAACAAAGATCCCGAAGGCATGCGTTCTCGTGAAAAGTATTTTTGGCAATCCGTGATTGGTTTGTTGGCAGCCTTCTATTTGGTTTTCAGTATTTCTGAAAGCTCCAATCTGCGTGTGCTCGACTTGTTCATGAATTGGGCCATTTCAGGGTTTGACGTGAATTTGCCACCCAAAGCAGGCTTGATGGTGCCGTTCTTTAAAGAGGTGAGTTACCCCTTGGGTGTGTTTGGTTTCGTGGTCCTCACTTACTTGGTCATTGTGGGATCTAGCAATGCTGTGAACTTGACCGATGGACTCGATGGCTTGGCCATCATGCCGGTCGTCATGGTGGGTTCTGCATTGGGCGTGTTTGCCTATGTGACCGGCAGTTCGGTGTACGCCAAATACTTGTTCCTGCCCTACATTCCAGGCACAGGTGAATTGCTGATCTTCTGCGCTGCCATGGCCGGTGCGGGTTTGGCTTTCTTGTGGTTCAACACACACCCTGCTCAAGTGTTCATGGGCGATGTAGGCGCGTTGGCTTTGGGCGGTGCACTGGGAACCATTGCTGTCATTGTTCGACAAGAAATTGTGCTGGCCATCATGGGCGGTATTTTTGTGGTGGAAGCCTTGTCAGTGATGGCGCAAGTTTCTTATTTCAAATACACCAAGAAGAAATATGGCGAAGGTCGCAGAATTTTAAAGATGGCCCCTTTGCATCACCATTTTGAAAAGAGTGGTTGGAAAGAAACCCAAGTGGTTGTGCGTTTTTGGATCATCACCATGCTGTTGTGCTTGGTGGGCCTGTCGACTTTGAAGCTGAGATAAAGATGAAATACCTTCAAGGCCAACACATTTTAATTCTAGGGCTGGGCAGCTCAGGGTTGGCCATGGCGCGCTGGTGTGCAGAGAGGGGTGCTGACATTACGGTGGCCGATACGCGTGAAGCGCCTGCCAATTTACAGGTTCTGAATACTGAGTTGCCTGAAGTTCAATTCAAATCGGGTCCCTTTGCGGCCAATTTGATTGAAGGCACTTCCGTGCGCGCTGTCTTTGCCAGCCCAGGACTTGCGCCCATCGAAACATTGCCCGTGATAGAAGCGGCTAAAGCCATGGGCCTGTGGGTAGGCGGCGAGTTGAGTTTGTTTGTACAAGCCTTGGAAAATTTAAAGGCAACAAGAGACTATGCACCGCAAGTCTTGGCCATCACGGGGACCAACGGTAAAACAACGGTCACGGCCCTGACAGGCCAGCTGATTGAACGGGCTGGCAAAACTGTGAAGGTGGCAGGCAACATTGGCCCGACTTTGCTAGACACCTTGCGCTTGTCGATGGCCACAGAGTTGCCAGAAGTTTGGGTGTTGGAGTTGTCCAGTTTCCAACTTGACAACGCGGGCCCTTTTGAGCCCAGTGCCGCCACAGTTTTGAACATCACTCAAGACCATCTGGATTGGCACGGCAACATGGCCGCTTACGCTGCCGCTAAAGAGAAAATATTCGGTGCCAGCAGCCTTATGGTTTTGAACCGCGATGACGCACGTGTGATGGCCATGTTGCCTGAACCTGTTCGCGCCAAATTACAAAAGCCTGTAGTTCGAGTACATGTCAGCTATGGTGCCGAAATGCCTCAACGCCCCGGCGATTTTGGTTTGGAAACTGTCAACGGCATGACTTGGTTGGTGCGTGCCCTTGAAGCCGATGAGACGCGCCGCTTGCGCAAAGGCGAAGTTGAGGAAATTCACATTCAACGTTTGATGCCAGCCGATGCGCTGCGCATTCGGGGTCGCCACAATGCGGTCAATGCATTGGCAGCTTTGGCCTTGGCCACCAGCACAGGTGCCAGCTTGGCATCGATGTTGTTTGGTTTGCGCGAATACAAAGGTGAGCCACATCGGGTGGAGCCTGTGGCCATCGTGAATGAAGTTGAATATTTTGATGACAGCAAGGGCACCAACGTAGGTGCAACAGTGGCTGCATTGCTGGGCTTAGGCGCCGAGCGACGTGTGGTGGTCATTTTGGGCGGCGAAGGAAAAGGCCAAGACTTTTCGCCATTGGCTGAACCGGTGGCCAGATATGCGCGTGCCGTGGTGTTGATTGGGCGTGACGCACCGCTGATTCGCGAAGAAATAAAAGCCTGTGGCGTTCCCATGATCGATGCGAGCACCCTGCCTGAAGCAGTGAATGCCGCCAAGGACATTGCACAAGCGGGTGATGCCGTTTTGTTGTCGCCAGCATGTGCCAGCTTTGACATGTTCCGTGACTACCCGCATCGGGCGCAAGTTTTCTGTCAAGCCGTGGCTGAAATTGCCGAAGCAGCTGGCCAATCCATGGAGGCTGCTCTATGACCGAGATGTGGTCTCGCATGTTGGCTTGGAGCAGTAGCGTGTTAAGTCGCTCGGGTGGCGCTGGCCGTCTTCAAGGTGCAGCAGAAGGCGCTCTGCCTGTGAACTTAGGCAGCTACGACTATGCCAAAGGCGGTTCAGCCCAAGGCAAGATTCAAAACATCGATCAGACCCTTGTGTGGGTGGTGGTGGCGTTGTTGATGTGGGGCATGGTCATGGTGTATTCGGCCAGCATTGCCATGCCGGACAACCCCAAGTTTGCAAAATATTCACAAACACATTTTTTAGTACGACACATCATTTCTATTTCAATTGGATTTGGTGTTGCGCTTTTGGCCTTTCAGGTGCCTTTGGAAACTTGGGAGAAAAATGCAAGGCCCTTGTTCATATTTGCTTTGGTTCTTTTGGCATTGGTTCTCATTCCTTTTATCGGCAAAGGCGTGAATGGTGCGCGCCGGTGGATTTCTCTGGGTGTGATCAATTTTCAACCTTCAGAGTTCGCCAAGTTGGCCGTGATCATTTACGCATCCGACTACATGGTGCGCAAGATGGAAGTGAAAGAACGCTTTTTCCGCGCTGTTCTGCCGATGGGCGCCGCCGTCGCTCTGGCGGGTATCTTCTTGCTGGCCGAACCTGACATGGGTGCCTTCTTGGTGATTGCCATCATTGCCATGGGTATCTTGTTTTTAGGGGGTGTCAATGCCCGCATGTTCTTCTTGATCTTGGCTATCTTGATTTTTGCCTTTGCCATGATGATTGCGGCATCACCGTGGCGTCGCGAGCGTATTTTTGCGTACCTCGATCCTTGGGATCCCACGCACACCTTGGGTAAAGGCTATCAGTTGTCGCACTCTCTGATCGCCATTGGCCGTGGTGAAATTTTTGGCGTGGGCTTGGGCGGCAGTGTTGAAAAGCTGCATTGGTTGCCTGAAGCGCATACCGATTTCTTATTGGCGGTCATTGGTGAAGAGTTTGGCTTGGTGGGTGTGGTTGCTGTCATTGGCATGTTCTTGTGGCTTAGCCGCCGCATCATGGTCATAGGTCGTCAAGCACTGGCTCTGGAACGCACCTTTGCAGGTTTGGTGGCACAGGGTATTGGCATTTGGATTGGGTTCCAGTCCTTCATCAACATGGGCGTTAACTTGGGCGCATTGCCCACCAAAGGTTTGACTTTGCCACTCATGAGTTATGGCGGGTCTGCCATTTTGATGAACCTGATCGCCATTGCCATCGTGCTTCGAATCGATGCCGAGAACAAGCAAATGATGCGAGGGGGCCGAACATGAGCCACTGTGCACTGATCATGGCGGGCGGTACAGGTGGGCACATCTTCCCAGGTTTGGCTGTGGCTGAATCATTGCGAGATGCAGGCTGGCGTGTGCATTGGCTGGGCGTACCGGGCAACATGGAAAGTCAATGGGTGCCAGAGCGTGGCTTCCCGTTTGAGCCTGTGGCGTTTGGGGGTGTCCGCGGCAAGGGCTTGACCAGTTTGATCTTCTTGCCTCTGCGTTTGCTCAAAGCATTTTGGCAAAGCATTCAAGTGGTTCGACGTGTCAAGCCTGATGTGGTGGTGGGTTTGGGTGGCTACATCACTTTTCCGGGCGGCATGATGGCGGTTCTTTTGGGCAAGCCCTTGGTGTTGCACGAACAAAACTCAGTGGCTGGCATGGCTAACAAAGTCTTAGCAGGCGTGGCAGACCGCATTTACAGCGCATTTCCGAATGTCTTAAAAAATGCCATTTGGGTGGGCAATCCTTTGCGCCAAGATTTTTTGAACAAGCCTGCACCTGCACAGCGTTTTGCAGGCCGCACAGGACCCCTGAAATTATGGGTGGTGGGCGGTAGTTTGGGTGCGCAAGCTTTGAATGACTTGGTACCCAAAGCATTGGCATTGTTGCCAGAGCACAAGCGCCCCATTGTGGTTCATCAAAGTGGCGCCAAACAAATTGATGCGCTCAAATCGAACTACGCCAAAGCAGGCGTGCAGGCTGAACTCACCCCCTTTATTGAAGATACGGCACAAGCTTTTGCCGAGGCCGATCTGATCATCTGCAGATCGGGTGCCAGCACCGTGACCGAAATTGCGGCCATTGGTGCGGCTGCCATTTATGTGCCATTTCCCTTTGCCGTGGATGATCATCAAACCACCAATGCCAATTTTTTGGTGGTTCAGGGCGGTGGTTGGCTGATGCCGCAAGCGCAACTCACTGCGGAAGCCTTGGCAGAACGTCTTGGCAGCATCACACGTGAAGAATTACTGGCCTGTGCAGAAAAAGCATGGGCCCTTAAAAAGACCGAAGCGACCCGAGAAGTTGTGGCTGCATGTGAGGTATTGGCCGCATGAAACACGCCATCCGTCACATTCACTTCATTGGCGTCGGAGGCTCCGGCATGAGCGGTATTGCCGAAGTGTTGTTCAATTTGGGTTACACCATTTCAGGCTCTGACTTGTCGGACAGCAGCACACTCAGGCGTTTGGCGGCATTGGGCATTCAAACGCATGTGGGACACAGTGCCGAGAACGTCCAGAGCGCCGATGCCGTGGTCACTTCTACCGCCGTGAAGGCCGATAACCCCGAAGTGTTGGTCGCCAGATCGCGCCATATTCCTGTGGTGCCGCGCGCTGTCATGCTGGCAGAATTGATGCGCATGAAGCAGGGCATTGCCATTGCGGGTACCCACGGTAAAACTACCACCACCAGCTTGGTGGCCAGCGTTTTGGCAGAAGCGGGTCTGGATCCGACTTTTGTCATTGGCGGTCGATTGAACAGTGCGGGCACCAATGCCAAGTTGGGTACGGGTGACTACATCGTGGTGGAAGCCGATGAATCGGACGCCTCTTTCTTGAATTTGTTGCCTGTGATGTCGGTGGTGACCAACATTGATGCAGACCACATGGAAACCTATGGTCATGACTTTGAAAAGCTAAAGTCAGCCTTTGTTGAATTTCTACACCGCATGCCGTTTTATGGCACGGCCATTGTGTGTTCAGACGACCAGGGTGTTCAAAGTATTGTTGATCAATTGGCCCGCCCAGTGACCACCTACGGTCTAAAAGAAGGCGCGCAAATTAGAGCCATTGATGTTAGGGCAGACCATGGAAAAATGCATTTCACAGTGCAGCGTCGCAATGGCGTGGTCTTACCAGATCTTCCCATCGCTTTGAACTTGCCAGGTCTGCACAATGTCTTGAATGCATTGGCCGCGATTTCTGTAGCGGTGGAGTTGGGTGTTGATGACGCTGCTGTGCAACGCGCTCTGGCCAACTTCAAGGGAGTTGGCCGGCGCTTCCAACGTTATGGCGAAGTGAAGCTCTTGAAGCAAGCGGGTAGCTTTACTTTGATTGACGACTACGGCCACCATCCGGTTGAAATGGCCGCCACGCTGGCTGCTGCGCGAGGCGCGTTTCCTGGCCGCCGTTTGGTGTTGGCATTTCAGCCGCATCGCTACAGCCGAACACGCGATTGTTTTGAAGATTTTGTCAGCGTCATCAGCCAAGGTGCCGACGCAGTTTTGTTGTCAGAAGTTTATGCAGCGGGTGAGGCACCTATTGTCGCGGCGGATGGTCGCTCTTTATCTCGCGCACTTCGTGTGGCAGGAAAAATTGAACCCGTATTTATCGATAAAATTGAGGCCATGGCGCAGGCTATTTTTGAGAATGCAAAAGACGGTGACATTGTCATTTGCATGGGTGCCGGCACGATTGGTGCAGTGTCTGCGCAAGTTCAAAAGATGGGGGGTGCTGCATGAGCGGTGCATCTCAGAATTTTGGCAAAGTGGCTGTGCTCATGGGCGGTCAATCGGCCGAGCGCGAAATTTCTTTCATGTCAGGCCAAGGTGTCCTTGACGCCTTGAAATCGCAAGGTGTCGATGCCCATGCATTCGATCCCGCCAAGCGCAACCTGTCCGATCTTCAACAAGAAGGGTTCCAGCGCTGCTTTATTGCACTTCACGGCCGATTTGGCGAAGATGGCACCGTGCAAGGCGCGCTTGAATTGTTGGGCATCCCCTACACAGGATCGGGTGTGATGGCCTCCAGCATTGCCATCGATAAAACCATGACAAAGCGGGTTTGGTTATCAGAAAATGTGCCTACCCCGCGTTATGTGTTGCTCAAGCAAAACGACATGGGCCCTGAAGCCCAAGCCCGTGTGTTTCTAAGCTTGGGTCTGCCGCTCATTGTGAAGCCCGCCCGAGAAGGATCCTCCATTGGAGTGACCAAAGTGACGCAGGCCAGCGAACTGCTCAAAGCCCTTGAAGACGCCGCCCAGTGCGATGCCGATATTTTGTGCGAACAATTTATTGCAGGCGATGAAGTCACTTGTCCTATTTTGGGCGAAGGTGATGATGCCAAAGCCTTGCCAGTCATTCGAATTGTTGCGCCTGCTGGCAACTACGACTATCAAAACAAATACTTCACAAACGATACCCAGTATTTGGTGCCTTCAGGATTGCCAGAAGCTGAAGAAAAAGCCATTCAAGCCCATGCCGTTAAGGCATACCAGGTCTTGTCTTGCAAAGGCTGGGGTCGTGTTGACGTGATGATCGATGCACAGACGCGTCAGCCTTATCTTTTGGAAATCAACACTTCGCCCGGCATGACCAGCCACTCCTTGGTGCCCATGTCGGCCAAAGCGGCAGGGATGAGCTATGAGGCATTGTGCATGCACCTACTGGCTTCTGCCAGCTTGGAGCATTCAAGCATCGCGAAAGGTGGCGCATGAAAAAACCAATCGTCTTGCCCATGGATGTGCGACTCATGCAATGGACTTCCATCGGCCTATTGGTGCTGGCCTTGGTTTTGTGTGTTGCAAGCAGCATCACTTGGCTGCTGCGGCATCCCGTCTTTTCAATTCAAAGCATCACGGTTCGCGGTAATGTGACGCACAGCAATCCTGTCATGCTGCGGGCCAATGTTGTGCCGCAACTCACGGGTAATTTCTTTACTTTGAACCTGATTCAGGCCCGTCATGCTTTTGAGCAAATTCCATGGATTCGCAACGCGCTCGTGCGGCGTGAATTTCCAAATCGATTGTCTGTGACGGTGTATGAGTTTCAGCCTGTGGCGCAATGGGGCGGCGAAGGCGATGGTAAATTTTTGAGCCTAGAAGGTGACATCTTTGAAGTGAATGCAGATGAAGTGGACAGCGACACATTGCCCACATTGAAGGGGCCAGAAGCACAGGCCAAAATTGTTTTAGAAATGTTCAGATTTCTCAAGCCACAGATGGAAAAGATGGACATGGGTTTGGACAAGTTAGAACTGAGTCAGCGAGGCAGTTGGTCTGCGCAGTTGGAGTCAGGTGCGACTTTGGAATTGGGTCATGGTACGCAGCAGGAAATTGGCGACAGGCTTCAATTGTTTTTCAAAACATTGACGCAAGTGACTTCTCGATATGGGCGGACTGCAAGCTCCTTGTTGTCAGCAGATTTGAGATACGAAAGTGCGTATGCCCTGAAATTGAAGGGTGTAACCACTTTGGTGGCAGACAGTGTGAACAAACCTTAATTGGCAAATAGAAGATTTAGATCAGAACGGTTGGACATATGGCAAAAGAATACAAAGATTTGGTGGTCGGACTGGACATTGGAACTTCCAAGGTCATGGTCGTCGTTGCCGAGGTCATGCCAGGTGGCGAATTGAAGCTGGCCGGCATGGGCGTTGCACCTGGCAATGGCTTAAAACGTGGTGTGGTGGTCAACATAGACGCTACGGTACAGAGTATTCAGCAAGCTTTGAAAGAAGCCGAGTTGATGGCCGATTGCAAAATTACACGCGTTAACACGGGTATCACGGGCAGTCACATTCGAGGTTTGAATTCAAGCGGCATGGTGGCGGTGAAAGACAAAGAGGTGACGCCAGCCGATGTTGCCCGTGTGGTTGAAACCGCCCGTGCCATCAACATTTCATCCGACCAACGCCTGTTGTTGGTCGCGCCCCAAGAGTTTGTGATCGATGGTCAAGATGTGAAAGAGCCCATTGGTATGAGCGGCATGCGCCTTGAAGCCAAAGTGCACATCGTCACAGGTGCGCAAAGTGCAGCCGAGAACATCATCAAGTGTGTACGCCGTTGTGGTTTAGAAGTAGACCAACTCTTGCTCAATCCCTTGTCTTCTAGTTTGGCTGTGCTAACCGAAGACGAACGTGAGTTGGGAGTAGCCTGCGTAGACATTGGCGCAGGCACCACCGACGTGGCCATCTTTACCAATGGCGCTATTCGCCACACCGCGGTCATTCCCATTGCGGGCGATTTGATCACCAGCGACATTGCCATGGCGCTGCGCACCCCCACCAAAGATGCTGAGGACATCAAGGTGGAGAGTGGTTGTGCTAAGCAGCTGTTGGCCGATCCTGAGGCACAAGTCGAAGTGCCTGGTTTGGGCGACCGTGCACCCCGCATGTTGTCCAAGCAGGCTCTGGCTGGTGTGATTGAGCCGCGCGTTGAAGAGATTTTCTCGTTGGTACAACAAGTCATACGCGAGTCTGGTTATGAGGAAGTTTTGTCTTCGGGCATTGTGCTCACAGGCGGTAGTGCCGTCATGCCAGGCATGGTGGAGTTGGGCGAAGACATCTTCTTGAAGCCCGTGCGCCGCGGCGTTCCCAAGTACAACGGCGCATTGTCTGACATGGTCAGCCAACCCCGCGTGGCCACCGTGATGGGCTTGATGGAAGAAGCCCGTTTGGCGCGCCTAAGAGGTTTCAAAGTTTCGCAGAAGAAGGGTTCGATGAACAATGCCTTCACACGCTTCAAAGATTTCATCGTGGGTAACTTCTGATGGTTTGGCGCAAACTTTACTTGGCAAGGGGGAGTCCGCATCGGCGATGTTGAAACCCAGTTAATCCAAAAAAATAAAATTTTCAAAAATCAATTTTAAGCAACTGCAACAGTTTTAGGAGAGCACCATGAGCATTGAAATGATCCAAGTCGAAGAGTTCAATCAAGGAACGCAAATCAAAGTGATCGGCGTGGGCGGTGGCGGCGGTAACGCCGTTGAGCACATGATCGAGCGCAATGTACAGGGCGTTGAATTCATTTGCGCCAACACCGATGCGCAAGCATTGGCGCGCAGCGCAGCGCATCGCTTTATTCAATTGGGTCAGACCGGTTTGGGCGCAGGCAGCAAACCGGAAAAAGGTCGCGATGCGGCCGAGGAAGCCATCGAAGGCATTCGTGCTGCCATTGAAGGCGCACACATGTTGTTCATCACCGCAGGTATGGGTGGCGGCACTGGCACCGGCGCAGCCCCCGTGATTGCCCGCGTAGCCAAAGAAATGGGCATCCTCACAGTGGGCGTGGTCACTAAGCCATTCGATTTTGAAGGCGGTCGCCGCATGCAAAGTGCTGAATCTGGTTTGGCAGAATTGGAAGCCAACGTTGACTCACTGATCGTGGTGCTCAACGAAAAGCTCATGGAGCTGCCTGGTGGTGAAGACATGACCCAAGACGAAGCTTTTGCGCACGCCAATGACGTGCTCAAAAACGCTGTTGGCGGTATTGCAGAAATCATCAATGTACCTGGCCATGTAAACGTTGACTTCGAAGACGTGCGCACAGTGATGGGTGAGCCCGGCAAAGCCATGATGGGTACCGCTTCTGCCAGCGGCCCTGACCGTGCGCGCATCGCTTCTGAGCAAGCTGTGGCTTGCCCGCTGTTAGAAGGCATTGATCTGTCCGGTGCTAAGGGCGTGTTGGTTTTAATCAGCGCTGCCAAGGGTTCACTCAAATTGAGCGAATCTAAGCAAGCCATGAACACCATCCGTGCTTATGCTTCAGAAAGCGCGCACGTGATTTACGGGACTGCTTACGACGAAAGTTTGGGCGATGAAATTCGCGTGACCGTGGTGGCCACTGGCTTGTCAAGCCAAGTTGTACGCCGAACATCGCCGCCTTTGCAAGTGCTGCGCACCGGTACTTATGATGCACCGTTCACTGTTGAAACAAACGATGCTGTGTCACCCACACTGGGTGCTCAAAGCTCCTCCTTGGGCGGCGACTACGGCCGTTTAAATACGCCTAGTGTGTGGCGTACCAACCGCACACAAGCGGCTGCCAAAGTGGATGGCATGGCGTCAGCTGGTATGGACGACATTGAAATTCCAGCATTCTTGCGCAAGCAAGCCGACTGATTTTTCAAAACAGTGGGCCTCAAAACCCTCTTCAAGCAAGTTTCGGTCTGAAAATTTAAAATCAGCCCATGCTTGCTCAAAGAACCATCAAAACCCTCACCCAGGCCGTGGGTGTGGGTTTGCACAGCGGCCAGCGGGTAGAGCTGACGCTCAGGCCTGCACCCCCAGGAACGGGCATTGTCTTCAGACGAATTGATTTGGCAGAGCCTGTCGACATCCATGTCTCTGCGCAAAGCGTCACCGACACACGCTTGGCATCTACCATTTCCAGTGGCCAAGCCAAAGTGCACACCGTGGAGCACTTGATGTCGGCCTGTGCAGGATTGGGCATCGATAATTTGGTCATCGACATCACTGCTGAAGAGGTGCCGATCTTAGATGGCTCTGCATCGTCTTTTGTATTTCTGCTTCAAAGTGCCGGCATTGAATTGCAAAAAGTCGCTAGACAATTTATCCGTGTTCTCAAAACTGTGGAAGTGAAAGATGGACAAGGCGAAAACGTCAAATGGGCCAAGCTCGAACCCTACGAGGGCTATCGACTGAGTTTCGAAATTGATTTCCATCACCCCGCAGTTGATTCAACAGGTCAGCAAGTGATGTTTGACATGGGCCGAGATTTGTATGCCCGCGACATTGCCCGCGCACGCACTTTTGGTTTCACCAAAGACGTTGAGATGCTTCGCTCCAACGGTTTGGCATTGGGTGGTGGGCTTGACAATGCCATCGTGATGGACGACTACAAGGTTTTGAACAGCGATGGCCTTCGCTACGACGATGAATTTGTGAAGCACAAAATTCTCGATGCCATGGGCGACTTGTACTTGGTGGGCAAGCCCCTCATTGCCAGTTACACAGCCTTCCGCTCTGGCCATGCCATGAACAATCAGTTGCTTAGGGCGTTGCTCGATCAACCGGATGCTTACGAAATGGTGAGCTTTGACGACATTCACAAAGCCCCCAAAGGATTTGCCTTGCCAGTGCGTGCTTGGTAATTGAAATTCAGCATCGCTGCCCAAACTAGTGACTTCGGCCACCTCGGTACATGCCATGTGTCTTGCGATTGAGCACATCTAAAGCGGCCAACTTGTTCATCGAAGGACTGGCATGAGCGTGTGTAATGGCCAAACCCAACGCATCGGCTGCATCGGGCCCTGGTACTGAAGGTAACTTCAACATGCGTTTGACCATTTCTTGAACTTGCGATTTGGCTGCACGACCTTGACCTGTGATGGCTTTTTTCATTTGCAGCGCAGTGTATTCAGCAACCTCTAAATTACACGACACCAGAGCCGTGACACAACACCCGCGCGCTTGACCTAAAAGCAAAGTGGCTTGCGGATTTACATTGACAAACACTATTTCAACCGAAGCCGATTCGGGTTGATAGCGTTGGTTGATTTCTAAAATACCGTCGTAAATAACACGCAGACGATTGGGCAAATTGCCTTGGTTCACTTTGTCGGTGCGTATCACGCCGCTAGCCACATAAGTGAGTTGTGAGCCGTTGACATCAATCACGCCAAAGCCAGTGGTTTGGAGGCCGGGGTCAATGCCAAGAATTCTCATAGATCTATTGTGAAGCAATGATCAGGGCAGGGCAACATCGTTCATGCGTGCCATGATGGTTTCTGTGCGATCGCTTAAATAAACAGACTGCGGCAATTTTTCAAAATAACGAGGGCGCGGCAGCATGACTGCCAAGCGTGAGGCCTCCCAAGCGTTGAGCTTGGCCGCAGACTTTTGAAAATAATGTTGTGCTGCGGCTTCAGCACCAAAAATACCTTGACCCCACTCCACATGGTTGAGGTAGAGCGTGAGAATTTTCTTTTTACTCAGGAAGGTTTCCAAAGCCATGGTGATGAGCCACTCTTGTCCCTTTCGAAGCAGGGTACGCTCACCACTTAAAAGCAAATTCTTGGCCAATTGCTGAGTAATGGTCGAGCCGCCCACAATTTTAGGTGTGGCTGGTTTGGCGCTATTTTTTTTAGCCGCTTGCGCTTCTAATTTGGCTTGGGTTTTGGCATTTTTTTGCCATGCTTTTTCAATCGCATCCCACCAGATGCCATTGTGCGCAGTGAAGGCACTGTCTTCCGATGCCAGCACTGCCCGTTTGAGAGTCTTTGCAATTTGATCGTCAGATTGCCATTGCTGCCGCCAAATAAGGCGGCCTTGGGTGCTGACAATTTGCCAAGCTTGCGAGCGTTCAAAGGCGGTGGAAGAGGGGTCAACCACAGCCATGAATGCAATGCGTCCGACAAAGAACAATTGCAAGATGACAAAGCCTGCTAAGACCAGCCAGAGCCATTGTTTCAAGGCATTGAAAATGGAAGCCAGCATGTCACTTTGAAGAATTTAACAAGTCCCGCAAATCAGCCAACACTTCTTGGGTAGGTGGCTGAACGCCGCGCCACAGATGGAATGAAGCCGCCGCTTGCTCGACCAGCATGCCAAGACCATCGCGCGCTTCGGTGCCATGTGCACGGGCCCATTCAAGGAAACCAAGTGCTGCTGGGCCATACATCAAATCGCAGGCCAAGCCATTGGCATGAAGCACACTGGCTGGTACTGGCAGGGCTGCTTGTTGAAGGCTGCTGCTGCTGGCGTTGATGACCAAGTCAAAGGATTGACTCAGAATGGCTTCGTGGGTCAAGCCAAAAGCTTGGCAGTCAACGCCCTCTGCTAAAGCCAAGCTGGCATGTCGCGCAACCAATTGAATGGCTTTGTCGATGGTTCGATTGGCCACCCAAATGCAATGCGGTTTTTGCGTCAACAAGGGGCCGAGTACACCAGCTGATGCACCGCCTGCCCCTATCAGCAAAATGCGGCGACCTTGTAATGCGAAACCCGCATTGCTGATCAAGTCGGTGACCAAGCCTAAGCCATCGGTGTTCTCGCCATAAATGTGTTCGCCGTCAAATTTGAGGGTGTTGCAGGCCTGCGCCAATGCCACGCGGGGACTGCATTCAGTGGCCAACGCTGCGGCCTCGGTTTTGAAAGGCAAGGTGACATTGCAGCCTTTGCCGCCAGCCGCCCTAAAGGCATGAACGCTAGCGCTGAAGGCGTCAAGTGCTACCCAAGTTTTTTCGTACTGCAGTGTTTGGCCCGTGAGTTCGGCAAAGCGCGCTTGAATCCAAGGCGACTTGCTGTGTTCAATGGGATGGCCGAAAACGCAATAGGAGTCCATGGAAAGTACCCGTTAATTTTTTGACTGAGCTTGAACAGCAGGCTTCGATATGGCGCTCGAATCGGGTGCCAGCATTTTGGTTTCAAGCGTTTCGTCGCGGGCAAATTGGAAGCGTGTGACCACCACCAATTGATCCGCCTCTTTTTTCATGTCTGCTGTGAAAGCACCAAAGGGGGATGCGCCGCGAACAATGGCTTGAGCGCGCTGGTCCAAAACGAATTGTCCAGAGCCGCTGGCCACCTCGGTGTTCAAGACATGGCCCTGCTTGTCCAAGGTGATGACCATGGTGAGTTGACCGTAGAGTTTTTGCCCCGCTGCTTGCGGAAAATTTTCAGTGCCTGTGACTTCGATGGTGCGGCGCATTTTGTCGTAATAGCGCGCAAATGAAACCTCTTTTGTGGCCGGGCCGATGAAGCGTTTTTTAGGGCCACCTTGAAGGGCCTGAGACTGTTTTTCAATTTGAGCCAATTGGTTGGCGAGTTGTTTCTTGCGTTCAGCCATTGCATCGACTGATTTGGCTTCACTGACTTGAAGTTGATTGGCACTGTTGAGTTGAAATAATTCTTGTTTGAGTTGTTGAATCAATCGCTGTTGTTCATTTTTCAGCGATTCGATTTGTTGTTCAAGTTGCTCCAAGTCTTGCGTGTTGGCATTGCTTTTTTGCACACCGAAGGGGCTGGTTTGCAGGCTGGTACCCGGCACTTGACCACCGCCTGCCAAATTCACTTGGGCCAAGGCCAAGGGCGCATCGGGGGCATTCTTGCTGCTTGAATTAACCAGCACCACTTCTAAAGTGTTGGTTTCAAAAATTCGATCGAATGTGGCAGGGGCGACCCATTTCAAGGTGAGGAGGCTGGCATGAAAAACCAGCGACAAGCCCAAGGCCCAAAGCAAGGGACGGTGAGAACCTTGATAGTGCGACAGGGGCATTGACGAAGAAAGCATGGTGCTGATCGCGTGAAAACGTGAGTTAGGCAGAGGGGTCGTCTGCTGGGGTTTCGTTCACATTCAGGGCAATGGCAATGGGCCCGGAAGCGGCTTCCTCCAAGTCTTCCAAGGACTCGTCGCCTGTGGCGCTCTCTAGGTTGAGATCAGAGGAAGTGATTTTTTCAATGACTGTGCCTGTGACATCCAAGGCCATGGCGTCAATGCTGCCCAATTGAACCTTGACCTTGTCACCTCGCACCAAGCCTGCTGCACCCATGACACTTAACATCAGCGGCAAATGGTCGGTGCGAACCAACCAACTGCCGCCGCCCATTTCTTTGACCAAACTGGCCACGACTTCGGTGATATTTTCTTGCTTCAAATATTGAAGCGTCCAAAAACGTTCCATGCCGGATTGGTAGCCGTTGTAGGCGGTGTAGGCTGATTCGAAGGCGCTGATGATGGCAAACATTTGCGCGTCTTTGGGTTTGAAGGGTGCCGCCAAAGCGGCAGTTGCACCGTGTTGTGCGCATGCAATGATTTGCCACTGATTGACCAAGTCGGTATAGCGGCGCAGTGGCGAGGTACTCCATGCATAGGCGGGCACTCCAATGCCGGCGTGAGGCAAGGCCTTGGTGCCCATGCGAACTTTGATGCCCGGTGACAAACTGGCTTGACTTCTGTAGATAGCGGGCACGCCCAAACTGGCCAACCATTGACCCCATGTGCTGTTGGCCAAAATCATGGCTTCCGCCACGATCAAGTCAAGGGGCGAACCACGCTGTCGCACACTGATTTGGACGTGTTCATCACCCAAGGGCGGTAAGTCTGAGTCAGGACGCACCAATCGAAAGTTGTAGTCGGGTCGATTGAACGTTTCGGGTTTGCCGCGAACCACTTCACGACCCGCTTTCAGATGCTGGGCCAAGCGCCAAAAGAACGCCAACTGCGCGTGGGTGATGCCCAGTTGGGGTTCGTTTTCCCGCACTGCGGGTGGGCTCTCTTCAAGCCATGCTTGTGTGACCCACTGATCGAGTTGGTCGTGGCGCAAATTGGCGGCAATGGGCACGCGCTCCAATTTGGTTTCAGAGTTTTGAATGACCAAAGTGGCTTCGTCCAAGGTGACATACAAAGACACGGCTGGGCAAGCTTGGCCTTCTGCCAAGGTATAGCCTTGCACCACTTCGTCAGGCAACATGGTAATTTTGTAGCCCGGCATGTAAACCGTTGACAAGCGCGATCTGCCCACCTGGTCAATGGGGCTGTTGGGCTGAATGGCCAAGCCGGGCGCCGCAATGTGAATGCCTACGACCACGGTGCCTGTGCCCAAGCCTTGAATAGAAAGGGCATCGTCAATTTCGGTGGTTTGCGAGTCGTCAATGGAATAGGCCTGCACAGCAGCCAAGGTCAACTCTTGGGCAACGGCTGGCGCTTCCAATTTGGGAAAGCCAGTGCCTTTGGGAAAGTTGTCGAACAAGAAACGTTGCCAATGAAAATCGTAAGCACTGGCAATGGCGCCAGCGTTTTGAAGCAAAGTGAGGGGCGCTGTTTGGCTGGCTCGGCTGGCCTCTACCACGGCCTTGTATTCGGGCGCATTTTTATCGGGCCTGAACAAAATTTTGTACAGCTGCTCCTTAATGGGCGCTGGGCACTCGCCCTTGATCAAGTCTTGTGACCAAAGCTCAATTTGCGCCAAGATTTGTTTTTTCTTCTCAATGCCCGCCAAGGCCAATTGAACGGTTTCGGCCGAAGCTTTTTTAAAGCGACCCTTGCCAGCTCGGCGGAAATAATGCGGGGCTTCGAAAAGGCGCATGAGTGCACCCACCTGCTGCACGGTGCTGGCGTCTGCGTTGAAATAGTCACGTGCCACATCTGCAAAGCCAAATTCGTCTTCGGGCGCAAATTCCCAAGCCAAATCAAGCTCAATGCTTTGGCTAATGAGCGAGGCTTCAGCCAGCAGTTGGGCGGGCGCAGGTTTTTCAAATTTCAAAAGCACATTGGCGCCCTTGACCTTGACCCGTTTGCCACTGTCCAATTCCACCTGAACCGAAGCTTCTGCTTCTGACAGGACACGTCCGGCAATAAATTTACCGGCTTCTTCAAACAATAAAAACATGGGTCAGATTGTCCCATGCGCGGGCCCTTGGCAAGCTCGAAGCGTTAGCAAATTTAAGGGAAAGCCAAATTTGCAGGCTAAGCGAAGGATAATTGCGGCATGTCGCGCGTGATTGAAAAACCCAGTTGGTGGTCTCGTTTCCTGCATTTGTTTGTAGGATTCGATGGCCCCTTGGCGTTTGCCGTCTTTATGCTGGCCTGCGCGGGCCTGATCATCATGTTTTCCTCGGGTTATGACCACGGTACGCGCTTTGTTGACCACGCCAGAAACATGTTCATTGCGGGCAGCATCATGTTTGTGGTGGCGCAAATTCCACCCCAACGGCTCATGACCCTGGCGGTGCCCATTTACACCGTGGGCGTCATTTTGTTGATCGCAGTGGCCATATTTGGCATTACCAAAAAAGGGGCTCGAAGATGGCTCAACGTGGGAATCGTCATTCAGCCCAGTGAAATTCTGAAAATTGCCATGCCCTTGATGTTGGCTTGGTGGTTCCAAAAACGAGAAGGCCAACTGCGACCTTTGGACTTTTTGGTGGCAGGACTTCTGTTGGTGGTGCCGGTGGGTCTCATCATGCGTCAGCCTGATTTGGGAACAGCCTTGCTGGTTTTAAGTTCCGGTTTGGCCGTGCTTTTCTTTGCAGGCTTAAGTTGGCGCTTGATTTTGCCGCCAGTGTTCCTTGGTTTGATCGGCATCATTTTGCTGGTCATGTTTGAGCCTCAGTTGTGCGCCGAGGGCGTCGACTGGAAAGTGCTGCATGAGTACCAGCGGCAACGTGTGTGTACCTTGCTTGACCCAGCACGCGACCCGCTGGGTAAAGGCTTCCACATCATTCAAGGCATGATTGCCATTGGCTCCGGTGGCTTTTGGGGCAAGGGCTTTATGCAGGGCACCCAAACCCATTTGGAGTTCATTCCCGAAAGAACCACTGACTTTATCTTTGCCGCATTCTCTGAAGAGTTTGGTCTGGTGGGCACTTTGCTCCTGATTTCAGGCTTTTTCTTTTTGGTCTTCCGAGGTCTGGTCATTGCGCGCGAGGCCCCCACCCTCTTTACCCGTTTGTTGGCGGGCAGTATCAGCATGATTTTCTTTACCTATGCCTTTGTCAACATGGGCATGGTCAGCGGTATCTTGCCGGTTGTAGGCGTGCCATTGCCCTTT
Source organism: Limnohabitans sp. (assembly GCA_021300495.1). GTDB lineage: Bacteria > Pseudomonadota > Gammaproteobacteria > Burkholderiales > Burkholderiaceae_C > Limnohabitans_A. The sequence continues at coordinate 18,274 of JAJTDK010000024.1, forward strand.
ATCAGTTACGGCGGTACCGCCATGGTCACGCTAGGCTTGGGGCTGGGTATTTTGATGTCCATTGCCAAAGCCAAACGCTTGGTTCAAACCTGAAGAAATTCAAAATTGGGCAGCCTCAAGCCTGCAGTCAGCAGGGCCTTCTGAGCTTGCCTACAATGTCAATATGATTTCACGCGAACCCACCATCGAACGTTTGGCCACGGCCAGGTCCCTCTTGCTTGAACCTTTTGGTTTGGATGAAACCCATTTGTCCAAAGCGCTCTCTGCCATCAAGGCCCATAAGGTCGACGATGCCGACTTGTATTTCCAGTACACCCGCTCAGAGGGTTGGAGTTTGGAAGAAGGCATTGTCAAAACGGGCAGCTTCAGCATTGACCAAGGCGTGGGTGTGCGAGCAGTGGCTGGCGAAAAAACAGCCTTCGCCTATTCAGACGACATCTCCGAAGCTTCCCTCATGGACGCTGCACTCACTGTGCGCTCTATTGCCCAAGCCCAGCAAAATCGCAAAGCCAAAGTTCCAACTCGCAAAGTGGCAGGCATTCGTTCTTTGTACCCCTCACTAGATCCGATGAGCACTTTGAACAGCAAAGACAAAGTTCAGCTGCTTGAAAAAGTCGAGCAATTGGCCCGCGCCAAAGATCCGCGTGTGGTGCAGGTCATGGCCGGTCTGGCCAGTGAATATGATGTGGTCATGGTGGCCCGAGCTGATGGCACACTGGCTGCAGACGTCAGGCCCTTGGTGCGGCTTTCTGTGACCGTCATTGCCGAGCAAAAAGGTCGCCGTGAAGTCGGCAGCGGCGGCGGCGGTGGCCGCTTTGGTTTGGCTTATTTTGACGATGCCACGTTAAATACGTATGTCAACGACGCTGTGCATGCTGCACTCACCAACTTAGAAGCCAGGCCAGCGCCTGCAGGTGTCATGACGGTTGTGTTAGGTCCAGGTTGGCCCGGCGTGTTGTTGCACGAGGCCATTGGCCACGGCCTTGAAGGCGACTTCAATCGCAAAGGTTCCAGCGCTTTCAGCGGCATGATTGGCAAACGCGTGGCTGCAAAAGGTGTGACGGTGCTTGACGATGGCACCATTTCAGATCGCCGTGGCTCCTTGAATGTGGACGATGAAGGCTGCCCCAGCCAACGCAATGTCTTGATTGAAGACGGTATTTTGAAGGGCTACATTCAAGATGCCATGAATGCACGCTTGATGGGTGTCAAACCCACTGGCAATGGCAGGCGCGAAAGTTACGCTCACATTCCTATGCCGCGCATGACCAACACCTACATGTTGGGCGGCGACAAGTCGCCCGAAGAAATTGTGGCCAGCATGAAGAAGGGTTTGTACGCCACCAACTTTGGTGGCGGCCAGGTCGACATCACCAGTGGCAAGTTTGTGTTCTCAGCCTCCGAAGCCTATTGGGTGGAAAACGGCAAGATTCAATACCCTGTGAAGGGCGCTACCTTGGTGGGCAGTGGCCCTGAATGCTTGAAACAAGTCAGCATGATTGGCAACGACATGCGACTAGATTCCGGTGTAGGCGTTTGTGGCAAAGAAGGCCAAAGCGTGCCTGT
>JAJTDK010000024.1:19946-24078 GCA_021300495.1 Limnohabitans sp.
AGCTTTTTTAGCTTTTATTTTGCATTCTCTGTCCTAGGCGGACGAGAGGCCAGCGCATAAGTCACTGAACCCCTCTACCAACCGCCGGACTCAACCCCCGGCGGTTTTTTTTTGCCACTCACCAAAAGCCATTCCAAGTTTTTAAATTTCAAAAGGAGCCCCACATGATCAACAAAGCCAAAGCCACTTCGGAGCCTCGCTATGCAAGCCATACAGATCGTGCAGGCCAGACCGATGACGAACGTATCAAGGACATTACCGTGTTGCCGCCACCAGAGCATTTGATGCGCTTCTTTCCCATTGCGGGTACGGCGGTGGAGACCTTGATTGCGCAAACACGCCGCAAGATCCACAACATCATGGCGGGCAAAGACGATCGCTTGTTGGTTGTCATTGGGCCTTGCTCCATTCACGACCCTGCTGCCGCTTTGGACTATGCACGCAGATTAAAGCCCCTGCGTGACAAATACCAAGGCACTTTGGAAATCGTGATGCGGGTGTATTTTGAAAAGCCCAGAACCACGGTGGGTTGGAAAGGCTTGATCAACGACCCTTACTTGGATGAGAGTTATCGCATTGACGAAGGCTTGCGCATTGCACGCCAATTGCTGATTGAGATTAACCGCCAAGGCGTGCCCGCTGGCAGTGAATTTCTCGATGTCATTTCACCGCAGTACATTGGTGACTTGATCAGCTGGGGTGCCATTGGCGCTCGCACCACCGAGAGCCAAGTACATCGCGAGTTGGCATCTGGCCTGTCTGCACCGATTGGCTTTAAAAATGGCACCGATGGCAACATCAAAATTGCCACCGATGCCATTCAAGCTGCAGCGCGCGGCCATCATTTCTTGTCAGTCCATAAGAATGGTCAGGTTGCCGTTGTGCAAACTCAGGGCAACCCTGACTGCCACGTGATTTTGCGCGGTGGCAAAGTGCCCAATTACGATGAAGCCAGTGTCAATGCAGCTTGCCAAGATTTGACAGCCGCCAAATTGCCACCCACCTTGATGATTGATTGCAGCCATGCCAACAGCAGCAAGCAGCATGAACGCCAATTGGTGGTCACGCAAGAAATTGCGGCGCAAATGAGCACAGGCTCGCGTCAAATTTTTGGTGTGATGGTAGAGAGCCACATTGAAGGCGGTGCGCAAAAATTCACGCCCGGCAAAGACGATGTAAGCGCTTTGAAGTACGCGCAAAGCATTACCGATGCTTGCATCGGGTGGGCAGACAGTGAGAAAGTTTTAGAAACTTTGTCTAAGGCAGTTGAGACGCGTCGCAAGAAATAATTTGACCCACACTTCTGAAAGTACCCAGGCCGCCATCCATTGGCGGCCTTTTTACTTTTGCTGCAGTGCCTTCAAAAGGCGATCGTGCACGCCGCCAAAACCACCATTGCTCATACAAAGCAAATGATCGCCCTTTCGAGCTTGTGCCATCACTTGCGAAACCAACTCGTCAATGTTGGCGGCCACTTGTGCTTTGTTACCCATGCTAGCCAAGGCGGCATGGGCATCCCAATCTAAGCCACCACTGTGGCAAAAAGACAAATCGGCCTGCTCTAAGCTCCAAGGCAATTGCGACTTCATGGTGCCCAGCTTCATGGTGTTGCTGCGCGGCTCAAAAATTGCCAAGATGCGTTGGTCTTTGCCAATTTGACGGCGCAGGCCATCGAGCGTGGTGCGAATGGCCGTAGGGTGGTGCGCAAAGTCGTCATAGACCGTGATGCCCGCAATGGAGCCGCGTACTTCCATGCGGCGCTTCACATTTTGAAAACTGCCCAGCGCCTGCGCTGCCACGCTGGGTGCAACGCCCACATGTTCCGCCGCCGCAATGGCCGCCAAGGCGTTCAGTTGGTTGTGCACGCCGCCTAAATCCCAGCTCACATGGGCCACTTTATGGCCTCGTTGCATGACATCAAACTTGTGGGGCTCTCCCACCGCCGAGAAGTCTGAAACTGCTGCGCCAAAACTGCGGATTTCACTCCAACAGCCTTGTGCCAAAACACGTGTCAAACTTTCTTCCAAACCATTGACCACCAAGCGACCTTGTCCTGGGACGGTGCGCACCAAGTGGTGGAATTGGCGCTCGATGGCTGGAAGGTCGTCAAAAATATCAGCGTGGTCAAATTCCAAATTGTTCAAGACTGCGGTGCGAGGACGGTAATGCACGAACTTGCTGCGCTTGTCGAAGAAGGCGGTGTCGTACTCGTCGGCTTCAATCACAAAGTAATTGCGTGCATGGCCTGCTGCCACGTTCCCTAAGCGCGCCGAAACACCGAAATTCAAAGGTACACCGCCCACTAAAAAGCCGGGTTCAAGTCCGGCAGCTTCCAGTATCCAGGCCAGCATAGAGGTGGTCGAGGTTTTGCCATGCGTGCCTGCTACGGCCAACACATGTCTTCCTTGAAGGACGTGTTCAGACAACCATTGCGGGCCACTGGTGTAAGGCGCACCCGATTCCAAAATGGCTTCCATCAAGGGAAATTTAGGTTCGCCAGAAGGCAGGCGGCTGCGGCTGACCACATTGCCGATGACGTAGAGGTCTGGTTTGAGTTGCATTTGCTCAACCCCAAAGCCCTCCATCAGCTCAATGCCCAAAGCCTTGAGTTGATCGCTCATGGGCGGATAAACGCCAGCGTCGCAACCCGTCACTTTGTGTCCGGCTTCTCTGGCCAACGCAGCCAAGCCGCCCATGAAGGTTCCGCAAATGCCCAATATATGTATATGCATAGGGGGATTTTAGGCGGTGCACAATGGCGCTATGGCAGATTTGACAGATGAAATTGCAGCTTCGGCAGCGCAATGGGTGGTGGAAGAGGGCTTGGAGTATGGCCCCGCCAAACGGCGAGCCTTGAAGGTCATGGGCTTACCGCCCCGCACGCCCTTGCCCAACAATGAGCAAGTTGAAGCGCAGGTGCGTGAGTACATTGAACTTTTTTGTGCCGATTCACAGCCTCAAGAGCTGTTGGCCCTCAGAAAGCATGCCTTGATGTGGATGACGCGCTTGGCCGAGTTCAGGCCCTATTTGGGGGGTGCTGTCTGGCATGGCACCGCAACGCGCTTGTCAGACATTTACCTTCAATTGTTTTGTGACGATGCCAAGTCTTGTGAAATTGAACTCATTAACAAAGGCGTGGCATTTGAGGCCCGTTCGGTGAATGGCCTGCATGGCGAGCCTGTGGAAGCTTTAAGCATTCACAGTTTTTGCGACGAATTGGGTGAAGAAATTGGTGTCCATCTCTTGGTCAATGATTTTGACGATGTGCGTGGTGCCTTGAAGCATGATGCACAAGGACGTTCACCGAGGGGTGATTTTGAAGCGGTTAAACGATTAATTGAGGCATGATGATGCTATGAAGCAAGCAGATAATCAAAATAATCAGACTCGCCGACACTGGTTGTTGGCAGGCGTTGGCGTCGCGGCTGGCTTGGCTGGCGCCACTTTCGCTTGGCGAAAATTTCAACCGCAGGGGATGATGGACGAAGCGGTTCAAAACTTCTGGCAGCAGGAGTTTGAAAAGCCTGAGGGCGGGACTTTGAGTTTCCAAAGTTTTCGTGGGAAGCCCTTGTTGGTCAATTTTTGGGCCACCTGGTGCCCACCCTGTATTGAAGAACTGCCTTTAATTGATGCCTTTTATGCTGCAAATCAAGCTAAGTCCTTTCAAGTTGTTGGGTTGGCTGTGGATCAGCCCAGCATGGTTCGCCGGTATTTGACTCAAAAGCCTTTGCGATTTCCCAACGGCTTGGCTGGTTTCAATGGCACAGCCTTGGGTCAAACATTGGGCAATGCCCAAAGTGTTTTGCCATATAGCGTCCTTTTCGCAGCAAATGGCAGACTTTTAAAGCAAAAAGCCGGCAAATTAGAGCAATCTGACCTCGATGCATGGCTTCAATTGGTCAGTTAAATGGCTTTGGCGCGCAAATGTAGCTATTCGGAGGTTTTTTTAGTGTAGATTCACCCTTTCGTTAGCAAACACAGGGGGTAACATGGATTTGCGCAAACTGAAAACATTGATTGACTTGGTATCTGATTCCAATGTCACAGAATTAGAAATCACTGAAGCAGATGGCAAAGTTCGAATTGTCAAAGGCGCCACACCCTCTGGTGCCCCTGTTTTAAGCCATCAAGT
>JAJTDK010000096.1 GCA_021300495.1 Limnohabitans sp.
GATGGCTCTGGCGTTGTGGAGTTTGTCGGAGCAACTGACCAACAGAACTTCGTCTGATGCTTCTTGCAAGTGCTTTAGGTATGCTGTTTTCCGCTCAATCCAAGGCGCTTTTTGACCTGAGTGATCGGGTGTGCCGTCGGTGCAGCCTTGGACCAAATCGTGAACATGATCGCCAAATTGGGCTTTGATGATATTGGCGTATTTGTTACCTCCATCTTCAATGGCATCGTGAAGGAGGGCGCCTATGGCTTGGTCTTCTGAAGCACCAAATTCAAGTGCAATGGATGCAACGGCCATGGGGTGAGAGATGTATGGAATTTGGGTACTTTTGCGAATTTGGTTCTGGTGGGCTTCAATGGCGAGGGCTAAGGCTGGTGATAGTTTATTGAGTTGCATAGTCTGTTCTTTCTATTTCTAAGTTGTTATTGGTTTCAATAGATTTGTCGTCTTCAGGCGGACGTATAGGAAGCAAAAAACAATCAGGATGGAAAATTTTGGATTTCCAAACCACGCGTTCGCCAACGATGCTGCCGTCGTGGTCCCTGATGAAGAGAGGTCTTTTGTCTGATGGCTTGATTTGCCAACAGACATAGCCAATGAGTTGAGTGGTAGGGCCGCGAACTTGAACGATGCGACCCACATTGCCTTCGCAGCCTGGCACATCGCCCACGATGACAGCTATGTCGCCGTCTTTGCACCTCAGGCCCATGCCTGATGGGGTTGAACTGCTATTAGAGAGGTTCATTTCTTGATCTCCTTTTTAGCTGATTTGACGAATGTCGGGGCCAGCAATATGGAACAACTTCCCCAGCCTTGTGGTGGGCTAGACCGATAAGCAAAGCTTAAATGTGCAGAGGCTTACTACGTGAGCCTGTGGAATTAATTGGGGTCAGAGCAACATTAATTTCCAATCAAAAGGGGAAGAGGCTAATGGGAGCTTCCTCATGGTGGAGTACCACAAATCGTCAGCCCCCATTAGCCTCTTCCCCTTTTAATTGACCAAATTAATGTTGATCTGACCCCAATTATTTGACCTCAATTTTTTCAAGCCAGAGCGTTATCGCCGCTCATGTAGACGTAGACCTCATGAAAGTAATTGCCTTGCAGCTTAAAAAAATTGCAATTATTTTTGTAAATCGTAGGTGAGCCAATTTTTGAATTTTGAACTTCAAACCTAGAGCTGATCATGTTTGGCGGAGACGGGAAATGATCAAAATTGGTATGCAAAATCGTATCGTATCTAGAAAACAGGCGCTTGAACATTTCAGAAATTTCGGTATCGCGGCCTTTGAACGTGCTTTGATAAGTAGCGATGGTAAATGTTGCGTCATGTGTGAAAAAAGACAGCGCTGTTGACAAGTCTTTGTTATCGACTGCTGCGAAATATTTTTCAGCGAGTTGTTCTAGTTGTAGGGCTGACATTTTAAAAATGGACTCTATTGTTAAAAATTAATGTTGCTCTGACCCCAATTAAGCGGCAACAGTTGTTTAGCAACTACTCCAAAAAATTACCAGCAGTGAATTTCACTGGCTCTGCATTTGGATCGAAGCTTACGCCAGCAGGATCTTTGCCGTCTTTTAGAGCTTTTAGTTGTTGTAAGAGTAACCTGCGAAGCTTGACAATACCGCCGTCGGAAGTTGCAAGGTATTCTTCTGAATGCTTGGCAATTGGACCTTGGCCCACCATAGCTTCATAGTCGCCTGGAAATTTTTGGTGCTCTTCCTCGGTTAAGTGCTCCCAAAGTTTGCCATTCAAGCGAGAACGCATTTTGGCTAGCTCGCCTTGTTCTTTGACGCGACCCACAACAAAAATTCTGAATGAATGATCGTCAATGGGCAGCACCCAACCTAAAGATTCGACCATGCCATAGCGGCCAATCCGAGGGCTAGGAATCACGCGCAGGGTGGGCAAGCCGGCTTCACTGATTCGACGGAGTGTTTTGCCATTGGGCAATTGCCTGAGTGAAACTGTTCTGACACTGTGCTCTTGCGTATCCCAAGTGACTTTGGGCATGAGTGCCATTTGTTCTACAAATTGAGTTCCACTGAAGGAAGAATGCAAGATGACGACATGAAACGGGTCGACTAAATTTTCGTAATGCTGCAACCAATTGCATGGAATGATTTGAGGTCCGCCTCCGCCAATGCTGTCATCATTGGTCTCTAAAAATTCGCCTTCTTCTAAGGTTTCCAAACATTCATAGCGCGGCAATATGGGCTTCTTGTCTGGGGGCCCCATGTAGGCCCAAATGAGTCCGTACAGTTCTTGCACCGGATACCAAGGTTGCCTGGCTTCGTCCAAGTTTTTGCCGCCATTGGGCTCGCAGGGCTGCTCAAGACAATGGCCCTTCACATCAAAGAGCCATCCGTGGTAGCAGCAGCGAATGCCTTTCTCTTCAACCTTGCCATAAAACAAAGATGCACCACGGTGAGCGCAATGGGGGTAAACCAAGCCTGGGTTACCCGACTTGTCTCTAAATAAGATTAAGTCTTCGCCCAACACTCTTACTTTCTTGGGCGTTTCAGTGGCGTCAGCCAACATGCCAATTGGATGCCAATATCGGCGCATTAATTCACCCATGGGGGTGCCTTTGCCTACTTGCGCAAGTTCCAATTTAGAGGTGGGCTCGGGTTTGCCGTAGGCGGTGCCGGTGTCAATTTGAATGGGAATGACGCGTTTTCCAGAGGCAGCAAAATCTTGCATCACATTGGCCCTTATTGAGCAGTCACGCCAGCGGCTTTAATGAGTTCCGCAACTCTAGGAAAGTCGGCTTTGAAGACTTCTGCAAACTGTGCGGGTGTGTTGCCAAGAGGCTCAAATCCAAAGCTCACCAGTCTGGCTTGAATGTCTGGCTGCATGGTAATTTCACGCAGAGCAGTCACCCAAGTGTTTTGAATGTCTACAGGCAAATTCGCTGGGGCGTACATGCCAATCCAACTGTCCACGTCAAATCCTTTGTAGCCTTGCTCAGAAAAAGTGGCTACGTTGGGCATGGTTGAGACGCGTTTTGTACCTGCTATGCCTAGCACTTTGAGCTTGCCAGCTTGCGATTGGTTTCTGGCTGTGGAGGGGTTGGCCCACGCAAAGTCTAAAAGTTCGCCAAATAAATCATTGTGCGCTGCAGCCTCAGATTTGTAGGCCGCGTGTACCAATTTGCCGCCAGATTGCTGTGACAACAATTCACCAAATAAGTGTGCAGAAGAACCAGTGCCCCAAGTGCCGTAATTCATGCTGCCTTTCTTTTTGGCATATTCAACAAATTCTTTGACATTGTTAAATGGTGCATTGGCTCGAGCCACCAACATGGGGCCGCCAGTTGCCAGCATGCTTAAGGGCGTAAAGCTCTTTACGGGATCGTAAGGTAATTTTGTTTGAAGTATGGCGTTGTTTACATGAGTTAGCGGCAGCGTCATCATGACCGTGTAACCATCTCCAGGGGCCTTTGCAACAAAGTCGGCAGCAATGATGCCACTTGCGCCTGGCTTGGCATCTACCACAACGGGTTGTCCCCAACGCTGCTGTAGCTTTTCGCCATAGATTCTGGCCAAAGTATCAATGGGCCCGCCAGCTGTACCAAATGGAACAATTTTGATAGGACGGTTGGGAAAAGAAGGGCCCGTTTGAGCCCAAACAGGGGTGGTAGCAAGTATTCCCAATGCACTGCTAAATATACGTCGTGAAACCTTCATGTTGCATCTCCTAAACTGAAGAGCACAGTGTAAGAATTTGTGGCCATAACGCAATAGTTGTTACCCTGCAAAATAATTGGGGTCAGAGCAACATTAATTTCCAATCAAAGGGGGTAAAGGCTAAGGGGGGCTTCCTCATGGTGGGGTACCACAAATCGTCAGCCCCCCTTAGCCTTTACCCCCTTTGATTGACCAAATTAATGTTGCTCTGACCCCAATTATTTCTTTGCCTGCTTTCTAAACTCCCAAGGCGGGGTTGGATTTTTGTCTTTCCAAATGCCGACGTTTTTCGTTCTTGCTTCAAGTTCAGCCTGCGCATAAGTTTCGCGATCTTCTTTGGGTTGATCAGACTTGTACTGCTTGTAATGCCAAGCCATGCCCAATTTAATTTGCTCTAAACAAACGTCTGTGCCGTTGAGTACCACCTTGCCCAAGGTACGACCATATTTGTCTTTCTTCTGATATTCAACTGTCACTTGTTTGCTTTGAACCATCTGGCTCAAAGACTGCTTCGATTTTTGTCCATAGGCCTGCGCCTTCTCAGGTGCGTCAATGCCTTGCATACGAATTTTGTGCTGGGTGTTGGTGGCGTCTAACACCGTGATGGTGTCGCCATCGGCCACGCCCACCACTTTGCCTTGAAGTGTGGCTGCGTGCAGACTGCAGCTGAGCAGTATCAGAAGAGTGGCAAATAGCTTGTTTTTGCGCATGATTAATTGGGGTCAGATCAACATTAATTTTCTTGGTTATCCGGTAACTTTAAATCATAAAAATTAATGTTGATCTGACCCCAATTAATGACTTCAGCTAACTCAATTTAACAGCCTCATAAACAAGCATGTTCAATTCAATGCCTAGCGCTTTGGCCAATTCGTTAACGCCACTCACAACGCCGTTTTCATAACCATCCTGTGCATCGCCAATTTTGGCTGACATATGTGAGTAACAAGCGCAGGGTATGTTGTGGGCTTGCAGCATTTTTAAAGCCACTTTGCCTGCATCATCCTTACCTCCGCCCGCATCGTTAAAAAAAACGCAGCTTGGCTTTTGGCTGAGTGCCAGTACAAATTCAGCGGCTGAGCGGCCGCCGTGAGAACCCGATATCACGACGGTGTTGGCTTGTTCGTTGCTGATGAGAGCGATTGAGTCGAGTAAAAACAATTGTGATTTGACCCCAATTAAGTAGGCTCAATGTTGGATGCAAAGAAGCGCTGTGTCAAATGACAGTCTTGCTTCGTTTAGGGTGAATGTGTACAACCAATGGCTATGAACGACTTTGATTTGTTATTGCCCAAGCAAAAGGCTTGGGTTGTGGAGTGCTTAAGCAGCTTTCCTGAATATCAGCACTATGCGGCTGCAGATTGTGCTGAGGAATTGCCGGATGAGCTTTTGTACTTGCAAAATATGGCGGAGGAAGATGATGACTTTGAGTCTTCGTTAGAAGAGTGGGAGGAGTTCGTTGGTGAAAATCACATTTGGGTTTTGCTTGAACAGAGTTGCGATGAGGGGGTGATGCTGGCTGAAGAGTTCGTTTATGAGCGCGTTAAGGATTGCCCGAGGGAGTGGTTGGCGCCATTTGAAACTTTGCTGCAACAGTGCCCAGACCATGTGCTGGCCTATTTGGCGCAACGTCATTATTTGGCAGTGCGCATGGATAGGGCGGACAGATTTGGCAAGCCCGATTGGCGGCCTGCCGATGGACCGTTTACCTGCTCCGACCTTGAGAACTACTCGTGGAAAAAAGCTAGCTTTGAAGTGCGCAATTACGCGAGGTAATTTAATTGGGATCAAAGCAACATCGATTGGTGTTGCTTATACCCACCAAATCAGTACAATTCGAATGAACAGCAAACAGGTCATCAAGCGACTTCAAGAAGATGGCTGGTATTTGGCGCGAGTGAAAGGCTCGCATCATCAGTTCAAACACCCATCTCGGTCTGGCCTGGTCAATGTGCGGCATCCTGACCCACAAATCCCGATTGGAACGCTGTACAGCATTGAGCGACAGGCCGGATGGCGTTAATACGAAGGTAGATATGAAATTTTTTGTAGTCCTACACACAGACGATGGCGTCCGCTACGGCGCCACAGTTCCCGACTTGCCGGGCTGTTTCTCCGGTGGCGATACCTTAGAGTTGGCACTTCAAAATGTGCATGAAGCCATCGATATGCATGTTGAAACATTGATCGATGACGGCCAGACCGTTCCGCTTTCGCAAAGTCTGAAAGCGCATCAAAAAAATAAGGATTTCAAAAATGGTGTGTGGGCTGTTGTTCAAGTGCCCATAGAAAAATACCTCGGCCCCGCAGAGAAAATCAACATCACTGTGCCCCGTGTCATGCTGGCCAGAATTGATGAATTTGCAAAGAAGACAGGGCAGAGCAGAAGTGGCTTTTTGGTGGAGGCCGCAAGACACGTCATGCATGCTGGGTAATTTGTTTTCTATGAGGTTTCATGGGTCCTACTGAAGAAAAATTGAGTGAGCTAGAGGCGCGTTTGCTTCAGGACCTTGCATGGCTAGAGTTACCTGCCAAGCGCTGGGTCATTGAGCGAATGCACAACGGCTCTCCGGTTTTGGAAGTGGCAATTATTGGTGGCGGTATGGCTGGCTTGTCGGCAGCCGGTGCTCTCAAGATGATGGGTGTGCAAGCACTTGTATTTGACAAATCGCCAGAAGGTTTTGAAGGGCCGTGGGTCACCACTGCGCGCATGGAAACATTGCGCTCACCCAAGCAGCTGACCGGTCCTGCACTTGGCATTTCGTCGCTCACATTTCGTGCATGGTATGAATGCCAATTTGGCCTATCTGCTTGGGATGAACTTGACAAAATTCCACGTTTGCAGTGGATGGATTATTTGCGTTGGTATCGAAAAGTCCTGAAGCTTCAGGTACTCAACTTGCATGAAGTCAAAAAAGTCCAGCCCCGTGCAGACCAGTTGGTTGAACTGCATGTTCAATCTCCAACAGGTCTGCAAACCGTGTATGCACGTCGCTTAATCATGGCCACAGGGCGTGATGGCTTGGGCGGCGCTTACTTGCCAGAAATTGCCAAAACAATTCCTGATCAATATTGGGCACATTCATCCGATGCATTTGACTACAGCACATTGCGCAATAAGCGTGTGGGTGTGGTGGGTGCAGGTGCTTCGGCCATGGACAGCGCCGCAACCGCATTGGAAGAGGGCGCTGCGCAATTTAATCTAGGGTGTGCATTAGAGAAAATAGACATCGAGAATGAAAAAGTTGTCGTCAAAACGTCTCGCGGCATATTCACTTTAGACTTTCTGATTTTCTCAACGGGTTTCAAAATTGACTGGTGGAATCGACCAGAATATGCAGCCATTGCCCCGCACGTTTTGTCTTGGGGCAATCGACTGCAAACTTCAGAAGAGCCCGGCAATCAAGAAATGATTGACTCACCAGATTTAGGACCAGGCTTTGAGTTTTTAGAAAAAACGCCTGGCGCGTGTCCAGGCCTGTCTCGCATTCACTGCTTCTGCTATCCGGCTGCTTTAAGCCATGGAACTGTTTCTGGCGATATACCGGCCATCAGTGATGGCGCAAAAAGATTGGCAAAGAGCATTGCTTCATATTTTTACAATGAAGATATTGAGGCCCATTTTGAGCGCATGAAAGCTTATTCTGAGCCAGAATTGTTGGGAGACGAATGGACACCTGCAGCCCCACCTCACGCTTAAAAAAACTTTATTCAAAGGAAGCACAATGTTGAATCAGAGTCCATCAGACACACTTGACCGATTGGTTGGTTTGTTACCGCAAAGTCAAACTTACGCCTCAAGGCGCGAGCGTGAAAAAGTAGTTTTCGCTACGCAGGGCAGTGAAGACGGGTTGTTTGACCCAGCCTTGCCTGGATTGAGTGTTGAAGAAAGACTTTATGTAGCGCTTTATGCTTGCTTACTTACGCCATCGCCGGATTTGGCTGCGGAGTATGAAAGCAGATTGCAAAAGTTGGGTGCCAATTTGCAGACAATTCTTTTGATTCAAAAGTCTGAAATTCAAAGTATTAAAAATGCGCGGCTCGAAGCTATTTTGAACTTCACGCACACCCTAATTACCAAGCCCATTAGCGCCGACAAGATGGCTTTGTCTGCGTTGCCAAAGGCTGGGCTCAGTACCCCTGAAGTGGTGACATTGGCGCAACTCATTTCATTTGTGTCTTACCAAGTTCGATTGGCTGCAGGCCTGCGTGCCATGAAGGCATTGGAGTTGGCGTCATGAGTGCGCCCATCCACATTAATGGTTTTACCAACGACACACTGGGTTGGAAGGCTTGGCTCGATGTTGTGCAATTAGCGCAAGCAACACCTGCACAGATGTCGGTTTTAGAAGAAAGCCACCCCAAAGCAAAAGAGTCTGATTACTATTTATTTTTAGTTCACCAACCAGAAATTTTGCGCCAAAGGTCGTTGGCCTTCAATGCCATCATGTATGCGCCTGGCGGTTTATCGCGCGCCGAACGTGAACTTGCGTCTACTGTAGTCTCTAAAATCAACGGATGTGTTTATTGCGCATCAGTTCATGCGCAACGTTTTGAGCAATTGGCCAAAAGACAAGATGTGATTAAGCAAGTTTTTGAAGAACCAAAAGGCGCTGGCACATCAGATCGAGAACGTGCAATTGTTGATTTCTCAATTGAGCTGACACTCAATCCTGATCATGTTAACGCCAGCAGTATTCAAAAATTAAAAGAAGCCGGTCTTGATAATTCAGAAGTTTTAGACCTCATTCATTCCATCGCCATTTTCGCTTGGGCCAATAGGCTCATGCTCAATTTGGGCGAACCTATTTTTCCATCTGTTTAACTTTTAGGTGAGTTTCTATGAACACATTGATACGCAAACTAAAACCCTTGGCATTGCTCTTAAGTTTTGCTTTAGTGGGAACTGTCAACGCCAACGATTGGCCCGCAGCAGGTCGTCCTATTCAACTCACTGTACCTTCGCCTGGTGGCGGCGGCACTGGCGACACCATTGCAAGATTGCTGGCAGAACAACTTGCTATCAATTTAAAAACCAGTTTTGTGATTGACAATCGTCCAGGTGCCAATGGCAATATTGGTGCTGCGGCTGCGGCAAAGTTTCAACCCGATGGTTATCGCTTTTTGTTTTCTTGGGCTGGTACTTTGGCAGTCAATATTAATCTGTATGAAAAAATTGCCTACGATCCCCAAAAAGATTTTGACCCCATTGCACTCATCTGTGATGTGCCTAACATCTTGGTGCTCAACTCAACTTTGCCACCCAAGACTGTGAAGGAATTTGTTGCCTACACACAAGCCAATCCGGGTAAGTTGAATTTTGGATCTACGGGTATTGGCAGTTCGATGCACTTGGCGGGTGAATTGTTCATGCGAGAAACAGGGACCAAAATGGTCCATGTGCCATTCAACGCCCCAGGCGTCGCTACCACCAATTTAATTTCCAACGAAATTCAATTGATGTTTCAATTAATTCCAGGTATTGCAACACAGGTGAAGGGAGGCAAAGTCAATGCACTGGCGGTCATGTCGACTGCGCGTTCACCTGCCTTGCCAGATGTGCCCACCACCACCGAGTTGGGTTTTCCTAAGTTGCAGTCGACTACTTGGTTTGCTTTGTTGGCACCGCGTGGCACGCCACCAGATATCATTGCCAAAATGAATTTAGAAGTGAACAAAATTCTCAAAGATCCAGCCTTCGCAAAGCGCTTGGCAGATATCGGTGCCACCCCTCTTGGTGGTTCTCCCAAAGATCTGTCAGATCATTTGGGTTCAGAAATTACAAAATGGGGTAGCCTGATCAAGGCCAACGGCATCAAAGCACAATGACCAAAAATTAATTTGCACAGACTTAATTTGTTTGTTATATTCGATTCAACACATCAAGAACGGGTTTGACACCTGTACCAACCTGCTTTTGGGCAAGGTGGTTTGCCTAAAAGGCAGATGAGGCTCTAGTTGGGGAGATTTGTTCTCTATTGCGGCCCCCGACATATTGTCAAAGTCGCTAAAAAGGAGGTGGACCATGTCCCAGCTACGCCCATTGGCAATTGACCTTGCCTATCGCCCCGAGTCCTATTTTTGGGCTTACGACAACAACATCAAGCTTGCATCTGACATCAAAGGCGCCGAAAGAAAGGCGATGTATGAGCGCGCCCTTAAATCGGGTGACATTCATCTTGCAAATGCCATCATTTCGGAGCCTGAGCTTACGCATGAGCAACGAAAGGCTCAGAGCGGCATTCATCCTTCCTGGATGGGCGGCGAATATTTGCCAAACCGCGAAGCGCAAGAAATAGAAATTGCGCGCATCACCATTGCGTCTACTACGCAAGATGTAACGTGCGTGTATGCCAAACGTGGTTCCGAACGCATCCATTACCGCGTGGTGGACGAGTATGAGGGCATGACTTTAGAGGCGCGAAGTAGAACTTCCATCAGACCGCTCACCCTGATCGAACTCTTCGACTTTTTCATCAAAGGCTGGGATTTGTTCTGCTGCCTAGAAGCCAACTTCAGCGATCACGGCTACGTCAAGGAAGAAGTCCAAGGTTTCATCGTAGACGCAAGCTCTAGCTTTTATGCCGAGTTTGGCGATTTAGTCACCCAACGAGTAGACACCTGGGTAGACCAACGCCGAGAAGAGCGCGGCTTGAATGAACTGCAAGCAGACGACGAAGACGATGAAGATCAATTGGGGTCAGATCATGATTAATTCCCAACCCTCTAGTTCACTATCCGAGCCAAAAATTAATTGTGCTCTGACCCCAATTGTTTCTGCCGGCGTGCAGTTCAACATCCACAGCAACAACTACATCATCGAACGCCTTTCAATCCGCCCGCTTCAGGCCGTTGAAGAGCATTTCGATTTGGTTATCGACAGGCAATACCTAACAGCAAAAAATCCGGAATGGCATGTCCTGTATCGCTCAATGTTCCATTTACAAGATTTAAAAAACTTGCAATCTGTGCTGGATCAACTACTTATTTGGGAGACCTAACATGAGTGCCAAAGGCATCTATTACCACTTTTTAAGAAAAGATCGCGCTGCAAAGGGCCTGCCCATCATTGTTCCGCAGCCGCCTGGTCTGCGCGCATTTGGTATTCGCAGCAAACGGAAAGAGCAGTACGTCGTTAAATTGTTCAAGCCCATTGAATCTTCTACAGGGGGCAATTGGAACGTCTATCAATTAAAAATAGGCGAAATTAACCAGACATTCTCTAACTACATGAAGACAGAACGACTTTACAACGCGTGCTTCATTTCCGGCTGGGATCCTTATGAAAATCCAAATGGTGACATACCCAACGCCATCAACCATCAGCGGTTGAAAGATCACTTAACTGTAGAGAGTTTGATTCATGTGGAGGCGAAATCCACGGGGGTAGATCACGTGGGTTTTTACGATGGAGAGCGGCCATGCTTTGTGATCTTTAACATTTCAAAAGAAAAAGCAGACGAAATTGCAGATTGCTTTTATCAAAACACTTACGTTCGAGTTCCCAACCCAATGGGTTATTTAAAACTGGAAATTCGCCAGCCTGTGCAAAAAACGTATTCGGACTGGAAGAGCCAATGGGTGGAATCTTTTCATGGGATGGCGCATGAAGCAGCTCGGCGTTTGTCCTTGGACAGCGCGACAGAAATCATGTCGGCTCCTGAAAGTGAAGAGTTGCATTGGTTGCTGCCAGAGCTTAGGGATGTCAATAAGCCCTGGCCAATGGTGACGCCAACTGGCGATCAAAAGGGCGCGGGCACAGAATGGGACAGGCTGTCTAAGCTGCACAAGGCTGCCAATTGGGAAATTAATTGTGATCTGACCCCAATTGATTCAGGATCACGTTGTGAGCCAGTTGATGACTAGAATTTTTAGGATTGTTAATTAGGAGGCGAATATGGTGCTTCGTTGTAGGGATGGCGATTTGGCCGTCATAGTTGGAGAATTTCCTGGTTGCGAAGTCAACATTGGTCGCATTGTGCAGGTGCGGGGCCCTGCGCATTTCAGTGAACAGTGCGGCGAGCAACTTTGTTGGGTTATTCGGCCTGTATCTCGTAAGAAGATGGTTAATCTTTACATTCCCGATATTCTCATTTCTGAGCGGGTCAATTGGAAGTCCAACATCAAACATCCCGACTGCTGGCTCCTTCCTATTCGCCCGCCTAAAGAAGATGAAGACATTTCTCAGATTGAAACCTTGCCAATCAAACAGCCTGCAAGCCTTACAGCATAAGCTTGGTCTACTCACAGACTGGGGCGATTTGAACCCGATTGCGGCCCCCGCATTTGCACCGCCGCTAAACAGGAGAACTTCATGACAAAACTGAATTGCAAACCCGGAGATTTAGCCGTTGTAATTACCGCGCACAATCCAGAAAACATCGGCACTATCGTGAGGGTGATTAAAAAGCACCACAACCAAAATGCGCTGGTTGACTTTAAGGGTTCGCACATCTGGATGGCAGAAGCGCCGCGGCCTATGCTTTACGATGTTGGCGGCAAAATGGTTAGGAGGCGAAAGGGCGCCGTACCCGACGCCATATTGCGGCCTATTCGTGGATTACCTGCCAATGAGGAGAAGCGTGTATCTAAAACCAAGGTGGACAAGCTGCCTGTTTTAGAAACTGCCTAAAATAATTGGGGTCAGATCAACATTAATTTCCAATCAAAAGGGGAAGAGGCTAATGGGGGCTTCCTCATGGTGGAGTACCACAAATCGTCAGCCCCCATTAGCCTCTTCCCCTTTTAATTGATTAAATTAATGTTGATCTGACCCCAATTATTTGCAAGGCAATGTAGATTGCCGTAAGTGTGTATAGTGTGTATCTTGCTTTAATGAAAAGCAAAGAATTGATATCACTGCTCATTCGAAATGGTTGGACTCTGCGTGGTGTGAGGGGTTCTCACCATGTATATGTCCATCCCAATCGATCGGGCCACATCAGCGTTCCGCTTGGCAATAAAGACTTGGGCATTGGTTTGCTCGAAAAATTGCTAAAGCAATCTGGATTGAAGGGTCGATAAGTCATGAAATTCCCAATTGCCATAGAGCCAGGACACTCAACTCAAGCTTGGGGAGTGGTTGTTCCTGATTTGCCTGGGTGCTTTTCTGCGTCCGACAAAGGCATAGACGAAGCGATCGACAACGCCAAAGAAGCCATCGAGTTGTGGATTGAAACTGCCTTAGATATGAACCAAGCCATACCCAAGCCAAGTACCATTACTCAGCTTCAAAAGCAAAAAGAATTTAAAGGATGGATTTGGGCCATGGTGGACATCGATCCTGCGCTTTTGTCTGATGAGGTGGAGCGAGTTAACATTACTTTGCCTAAAAGAATCTTGGCCAGATTGGATTCAAAGGCCTTGCAATATGGCAAGACTCGGTCGGGTTTGATTGCAGACTTGGCACTCAGGGTGGCGTAATCTTTTATTTCAGGCTATCAAACAATTGTGATCTGACCCCAATTAGATGGGTTTTGCAAGGAGCAACTTATGACACCGCAAACGCTTTTAAAACACATTGATGAAGGCAAGCTTTGGTCAAACGAAGAGCTGGCCAGTATTCCTGCTGATGTTGCGCAGGCTTATCAAACGGCCTTGCAAGTTAGAAAGCTCAGGGAAGTTCGAGGTGAGCAGCCTCGAGGTTACAAAATTGGGTTTACCAATCGCAGCATCTGGGAGCGCTATCAGGTGTTCGAGCCCATTTGGGG
>JAJTDK010000097.1 GCA_021300495.1 Limnohabitans sp.
ATGAACATGCCAATGACAAACAAAGCGGCATTGACACCCAGCAGGAAGTAGGCAGGTGATTGCAAGATTTCTTGCAGCCAAGCGCCAATGGCGCCAGGAACACCAGCACGCGTAATTAGGAAAGCAAACATGCCCGCATTGGCAATGATGAACATGATCACGGCGCTGGAAATAACTGATTTGCGCAAAATGATGTAGATGTCTTTGAAACCAATTTCTCGGTAAATCAGTGTGCCAACGATGAACGAGTAAAGCACCGCCACAGCAGCAGCTTCAGTGGGCGTGAAAATGCCACCATAAATACCGCCCAGCACAATGAATGGCATGAGCAAGGCCCAGCCAGCTTGGTACGTGGCTTTGCCAAAGCTCAGGCGGCCTTCGCCGTCGTTTTTGCCCCAGCCCATGTATTTGGAATAAGCCCACACAAAAAACATGAGTGCAACACCAATCAGAATGCCAGGGCCTACGCCTGCAATGAAGAGCTCGCCAATGGAGACTTCAGCCGCGACACCAAAAAGAATCATGGGAATCGATGGCGGAATAATCACACCCAGTTCCGCGGACGTCGCTTGCAGGGCTGTTGCCCAGGGGCGCGGGTAGCCGTGTTGAATCAGCGCCGGAATGAGAACAGCACCGATGGCAAAGGTGGTGGCCACCGACGAGCCCGAGACCGCAGCAAAAATCATGCAGGTCATGACGCAAGTCATGGGCAGTCCACCTTGAATGCCGCCCACAATGCTTTTAGAAAATTCGACGAGCCGTTTGGAAATGCCACCCGTTTCCATGAGGTTACCCGCCAAGATGAAAAAGGGAATGGCGGCCAGCGGAAACTTGTTGATTGAATTGAACATTTCCTTCACAGAAATGAGCATGTTGGCATTGGCAATTTGAATGCCCAGAATGGCAGACAAACCAATGGAGACAGCAATAGAAATGCTGAGTGCAAAGCACACCAGCATGGTGATCAGCATGGCTAAGCTCATTGCGCGCTCTCCAATTCAAGACGCTGTGGGTCTAACCAGTTGCCCACAATGCTGATCATGCTGAACACAGCCCCAACAGGCAGCGCCAGATAGGCCCAGAACATGGAAACACCTTCAAGCCCAATCATGGACTGCACACTGCCGCGATTGGTGTAGTCAAGACCCCACCAGAAAATAACACCGCACAGCAGCATGGCAGCGGCTGCCACCACGGTGTCTAGTACACGCCGACCTCGCTGCCCCGACATTCTGTAGAGCAAGTCAACGCTGACCATGGCCCCTTGGCGAAATGCTGTCGGAATGCCCAAAAACACCATCCATATTAAAGAGAACCGAATGAGCACTTCGGTCCATTCAGCGGGCGATTCAATGACGAAACGGGTGAAAATTTGGTGAATGGCAAAGATGGCTGAAAGCGCCATCATGATGCAGGCCAACATCATGGCAATCGACGTGGTCCAGTGCTCAAACCGCGAATGCGATCGAGGTTGGCTTTGCCAAACTGCTTTTCAAATTCGGCATTGATGGGAGCAAGCGTGGCAACAAATTTAGCTTTGTCCACGTTCTCGATCACGGTCATGCCTTTTTTACGCAACTCGGCCACGCCGTTGGCATCGTCTTTGTCAACGCGCGCGCGGTTGGCTTTCACACCTTCTTTGGCAGCATCCAAGAAGATCTGCTTGTCGCCTGCACTGAGCTTGTCCCAAACACCTTTGTTCATGAGGAACACAGATGGTGAGTAGACGTGTCCGGTCAAAGTAATGTGCTTTTGTACTTGGTCAAAGTTGGCAGCCATGATCACGGAGAGAGGATTCTCTTGTCCATCGACCGTGCCTTGTTGCAATGCCGTGAAGACTTCGGGGAAAGCCATGGGTGTGGTCACAATGCCCAAGCCTTTGTAGGCGGCCACGTGCACTGGGTTTTCCATGGTTCGCATTTTCAGGCCCTTCAAGTCGCCTGGCTCATTGATCGGGCGCTTGTTGTTGGTCATGTGGCGAACGCCGTTTTCAGTCCAAGCCAAAGCCTTGAAACCTTTTGACTCGAATTTGGCCAGCAATTCTTGGCCAATGGGACCATCTAAAACAGCGCGTGCGTGCGCCTTGTCGCGAAACAAGAAAGGCACATCCAAGATGCGAGTTTCAGGCACAAAGTTGGGCACAGGGCCTGTTGAGTTGTGACCTAACTCTTGCGTGCCCAATTGCACGGACTCCATCACTTCGCGCTCGCCGCCCAAAGAGCCAGAGTAAAAGTTCTTGATCACAATGCGACCGTTGGTTCGCTTTTCTACTTCTCGGGCCAAAGTGTCAACAGCCTCTCCTGCATGAGAGTTTTGCGCAACCGAAATGGCATTTCGCATCACAACTTGCGCAACGGCTGTGGACATAACGCCTGTGGCCAAGCACATGGCTAAAACTAATTTGCTCAATTTCATTCGGAGGCTCCTGAAGGTTTGGGTAAAGGAAATACGGACAAAAAACAGATGTCATGCATTATGAAGTTGATGCAAAGCTTCGCTATTCGGGTTTTCGAGGAGATGTTTTACCTATTGATGTTCGGGTCAACGGGTTTTAAAGTAGGCCAATAAGTCAATTAATAGCTTGGCAAGCTTTAAAAGATGGGTTCTATCGGGTTTAACAGGAGCAAGCATGAGCGATTCTGAGTCGGGTGTTTTTCGTGTTGGCATCACGCACGATGTCTTAACCAGCAAGGGTCAGCCCATCTTTGGGCAAGAGGTGTTTGAGTGGCTCAATCAACCAGGCCTGGTCTGGGAGTACATGGAAGAGACGCCGGTCATTCGGCCCGAACATGCCGCCCGTTACGATGCCATTTGCGCCATGCTGGTGAGGTTCACGCCTGAAAGCATTGGGCCAGACAAGCCTCGCTTGAAGTTGATTGCCCGGTTTGGTGTGGGCTATGACACCATCGATGTGCCCACCTGCCAAAAGGCCGGTATTTATCTCACCATTGCGCCCGATGGTGTGCGCCGCCCTGTGGCAGTTTCGGCCATCACTTTCATGCTCATGTTGGCGCACAAGGTGGGCATCAAAGACCGCATTACGCGTTCGGGTCGATGGGCAGAAAAATCCGATCACATTGGCACGGGCCTGACGGGCCGCACCTTGGGCTCGATTGGCGTGGGCAACATTGGCGCAGAGATGTTTAGATTGGCCAAGCCCTTTGACATGAAATTCATCGCCCACGACCCCTATGCCGATGCCGCTCAAATGGCTGCTTTGGGTGTGGAGTTGGTAGGGTTAGATGAGTTGTTTAAACGCTCAGATTTTTTAACCGTCAACTGCCCCTTGAATGCCACAACACGCGGCATGGTCAACGCCAGCAAGTTGGCGCTCATGAAGAGCACGGCTTACCTGATTAACACCGCACGCGGCCCCATCGTCGATGAAGCTGCGCTGTACCGCGCGTTGGTGGAGAAAAAAATTGCAGGTGCAGGCCTAGACGTGTTTGAAGTTGAGCCCACGCCCGCAGACAACCCGCTGCTGCAATTGGACAATGTGGTGGTCACGCCCCATGGCATTTGTTTTACCGATGAATGCATGCAAGGTCTGGCTGAAAGTGCCTTCAAAGCCGCTGTTGATGTGATGCACGGTAAAAAACCACCGCATGTTGTCACTTCTTAAGCCTTCTTAAATTTTTATAAGGATTCACATGAGCACTCAAGCACCCTTGAAGCAAACCATCATGTCTGGCCAAACAGTGGCCGGCGCCATGATTTTTGAATTTTTTACACCGGGCATGTCGAACATTTTGGCCAATGCCGGTGCTCGCTTTGCCATCTATGACATGGAGCACACGGGGTTGGGGTATGAAACTCTGAAATGGTTGTTTGCCACATGCCGTGGTTTGCCCATTGAGCCCATGGTGCGCGTACCCACCGGCGAGTACACCTGGATTGCCCGTGCTTTGGACATTGGTGCGCGCGGCGTTATGGTGCCGATGGTGGAAAGCCGCGCACAAGCCGAACGTCTGGCGCAGTCTTGCCGTTATCCGGGTGTGGGTCGCAGAGGTGCTGCCTTTGGTTTTGCCCAGTGCGATTACATGGGCGGCGATGTGGCTGAAAAAATGCGCCAGTACCATGAGCGTACTTTGCTGATTGCGCAAATCGAAACTGAGAGGGGTTTGGAAAATGTGGAGGAGATTGCTGCGGTAGATGGGGTGGATGTTTTGTGGGTGGGCCATTTTGATTTGTCGAATTTCATGGGCATTCCTGCGCAGTTTGACCATCCAAAATTCACGGAAGCTATGACGCATGTGGCCCAAGTTGCGCGTAAGCATGGCAAGGTAGCGGGCTTTATGGCCACTGACCCAGTGTGGATAGAGCGCGCCAAAGGAATGGGCTACACCATGCTAGCCGCAGGCACCGACACAGGCCTAATGCAACAAGCCTTCGGCCAATTAATCGATGGCATCAACTAATTGGGGTCAGATCAACATTAATTTGGTCAATCTAAAGGGCTAAAGGCTAAGGGGGGCTTCCTCATGGTGGAGTACCACAAATCGTTCAGCCCCCCTTAGCCTTTAACCCTTTAGATTGGAAATTAATGTTGCTCTGACCCCAATTAATTTGAATTCACACATCATGAAAATTACCGATATCCAAATTCATGTTCTCAAGAGTCCTCTTGCTGAGCCCTTTGCGTTTTCTCAAGGTTGGGTTAAGCAGCGATCTGCCACGCTGATTGAGGTTTTGACAGATGAGGGCATTAGCGGCTGGGGTGAGTCTTTTGCGCAGGGTTTAGAACCTCCGGAAATTGCTGCAACTGTGATTGAGAAGGCCTTAAAGCCATTGGTCATGGGTGCCGATCCGCTGGACATTGAAGTTCTGTGGCACCGCATGTACAACATGACGCGTGATTTTGGACGCAAAGGTTCTGTCATCTCCGGCATCAGTGCAGTGGACATTGCGCTTTGGGATATTGCGGGCAAGTTCTACGGTCAACCCATTTACAAGTTGTTGGGGGGTGCCTTTCGACAACAGGTCAAACCTTACGCCACTGGCTTTTATCGCATCAAAGGGCAAGGTGAAGCGCAGCGTTTGGCCGATGAAGCCATTCGGCATTTCGAGGCTGGGTTCACTCATATGAAAGTCAAACTGGGCTACGGTGTTGACGACGACATTGCGTGCATGAACGCCATTGGCAAAGCGATTCAGGGCAAGCCCATTAAGTTAATGATCGACACCAACCATGCCTATGGCCGCGCTGAGGCCTTGCGGCTTGGGCGCGCACTGGAAGCATTTGATCTTCTTTGGTACGAGGAACCCGTCGTGCCTGAAGATATTCAGGGCTATGTAGAAATGCGGCAAAAACTCAGCATGCCCATTGCCGGTGGTGAAAACGAGCACACGCTTTATGGCTATCGCGAGCTGCTTGGCGCGGGTGGTCTGGACATTGCGCAACCCGATTTGGGGTCTTGTGGCGGCATTAGCGCGGGCCGTCATATCGTGGCGCTGGCTCAGTCGCATGGTGTTCAAGTCAATCCGCATGTTTGGGGTTCGGCCGTTGCGCAGGCTGCATCGCTTCAACTGATTGCAGCGCTGCCTGTGGCGCATCATTCTTTGTTTGCGCAGCAGCCACTTCTTGAATACGACCGATCTTCTCACCCCTTCCGCCAGCAGCTGACCACCACGCCCATTGAGCTGGTGGATGGTTGGGTGAATATTCCTTCGAAACCTGGGCTTGGCATCGAAGTAGATCGAAGCATCTTGGACAAGTACCGCAGTTGAATCAAATAATGCATCACAATTGCGCCTAAGACAAAATTTAAAAGGAGACACTTTCATGTTCAAAAAATTAGCCTACTCAACACTGATCGGTGTGGCACTCACGGCCGTCACTGCTGTTCAAGCGCAAACCGCATTTCCTGCCAAAGCCATTCGCATCGTGGTGCCCTTTGCTGCTGGCGGCACTTCTGATATTTTGGCGCGCACCATTGGCCAAAAATTAACCGAGTCTTGGGGCCAGCCCGTGGTGGTTGATAACCGCGCTGGTGCCAATGGCAATGTTGGCGCAGACCATGTGGCCAAATCGGCACCCGATGGTTACACCTTGTTGCTGTCTGACGTCGGTGCTTTGGCCATCAACCCTAGCGTGTACCCCAACATTCCCTATGACGTGGTGAAAGATTTTTCTCCGGTGGGCATGGTGTCTTATTCGCCTCACGCCTTTGGTGTTCACCCTTCTGTGCCGGTAAACAATGTGAAGGAGCTGATTGACTACGCCAAGGCCAATCCGGGCAAGCTGAACTTCGCCATTTCTGGTACTGGCGGCGCGCCGCATTTGGCAGGCATTGCGTTTGCTCAACGCACTGGCATTAAGTGGGCCTACATTCCGTACAAGGGTGGCTCACAAGCGGTGGCCGATGTGGCCAGCGGTCAAGCCAATGTGATCATGAATGGCATGTTGGCCACGTACCCCACAAACGCTGCCTGGTTTTGAAACTGGCTCGTACCAAGGTTTGTTGGCACCTGCGGGCACACCCCGGGATGTGGTGAGCAAGTTGAATGCAGAGATTGCCAAAATTTTGGCCACACCAGAAATGCGCGAGAAGTTGGCTGTGTTGGGCACAGAAGTTCGCACTGCGCAGCCTGAAGCACTGGGTACTTTTATTGCCGCCGAGAAAACCCGCTGGGCTCAAGTCATCAAAGAGTCTGGCATCAAGTTCGACTGACAGATTAATTGGGGTCAGATCATGATTAATTTGCGCAGCAAATTAATTGTGCTCTGACCCCAATTAATTTTTTTACTCGAAGAAGACTTGTTGCCTCAGGTCTCTTCTTAGCACCTGCGTAAATTCTGCAAACCATTTGTCGGCTTCTGCGCCGCAGATGGTTTCTTTTCTTGTTAACGAATAGGTGCGTTTTATTTTGAGAAGTTGCCCTGCCAGTTCGTAGTTTGACTGGTACTTCACATCGCCTTGT
The DNA here is from genome assembly GCA_021300495.1 of Limnohabitans sp. Lineage (GTDB taxonomy): Bacteria > Pseudomonadota > Gammaproteobacteria > Burkholderiales > Burkholderiaceae_C > Limnohabitans_A. Next base: position 6,922 of record JAJTDK010000097.1, read on the forward strand.
GAAAACGACACGCCCTTTGGTACGCGTGTGATTTTCAAGTCTTTGGGAAATGAGAGTTCAATCCATTCTTCGTGTTGGGTGGCAGCGCAGGTTGTGGGAAATCTTCTTTCCTTGGGCAGCACCACATCGGCCAAATTTTTCATGCGACCAGGGGCCAAGCCCACTGGAATGGCCATGGCGCTTGGGCCGGGTACGTTGACCACGGGTTCTAGCTCAAAGGTGGAATTGACCTGCCAAGCTTTGTCGAATTGGGTAGGTTCGGTTTTGCCAATTTCGCCCCAGCCTGTTTCTTGAAAACGGGACAACAAGCGATTCACGATGTCTGACTGGTTTCTGTTCTGGTAGCTGAACTGAGAGCCTCTAGAGGCCACTTCAAATACGCCAAACATTTTGGCTTGGCTTTGGCCTTCTATGCTGCCGTCGCGCGTGAGTTTCATTTGGATGCGAGCTTCTGTGCGGTCTTTGGCTGGGTGCGTCATGGGCGTTCGGCTAAGTGCACCCGTTGCGGTGTGCACCACGGGCTTGTCCATGTCGCCGTTGGGCAAAGTGCCTAGGGGGGCAAATCGGCTGGTGGAGTCTAGGTAAACATTCAGGCTGGGCACGTAGGTGATAACGTGGTCAAAAATACCAGGCGTGGGCAGTTTGGGTAGCAAGTAAGCCGTGCTTGAGTTGATCAGCGCGGGGGTGCTGTCAATGCCTGCTGCGGCCAGCAATGCTTCCAGAATTGTGACGTGGTCTTTGCAGTCGCCATAAAGGTTGTCTAAGATGCTTTGCGCATCGTGCGGCACATAGCCGCCCGCACCCACATAAATGCCTAAGTAGCGAATGTTTTGGGCCACCCAGTGGTGCAGCACCTTCACTTTTTCTAAGGTGGTTTTGGCGTTGGCCTTTTGAATCAGGTCATTTGCAAGCGTTTGTATGGCGGGTGTGACTTTTGCCTTTTCTTTGGCCCTTATTTGGTATGCCCGCCCTACTTCTGCATACGATTTAAAGGTGCTGGCAGAAAAGTGGGGCGCAAAGTCTGGCAGGTCTGCGCGAGACTCTTCACTGGGGTAGGCCTTTTCTTGGCTGAAGGTGAATTTGTAAGCCAATGTATTGGGCACCGAAGACGAACTTAACTTTCCGCCCTGCATGCCCTTGGTGCTGACGCCTACTTCAATGCCTATGTCGTGCACCAACTCAACATTGACACTTTCGTAACGCGCATGCGGGCTGTAGTGCTCCCACAAGAAGAAGTGCCCCGGAAACTCGGGGGTGTGTTGCACAGCTTTAGCTCGGTAATAAACTTGGCTGCCCACTTCCAGTTTGGGGTAGATGATGACTTTGGACTTGCTGTCGCTGTAAATAGATCCGTCATCTGCCGTTTCGTCTTGCGTGCGAATTTTGTCTAGCGGCACCGCAATGCGCGTGCCATCGGGTTGAAGGGTGTAGGCCTCTAGCACCTCCACATCTTCAAGGGTTGAGTTGTAGGTGATTTTTCTTTCGCCCAACAAACGAATGCCTTGGGGGGTGTCTACGCGGTTTTGCTCTTCTAAATACTGGGTATACGAAGCATCTTTGTTGACTTCATAGCGCGAGTTGCTTTTGACCACCGTGTAGGAAGGTTTGTATTGCGCAAACGCAACTGCACTTGTGCATAACAAGAAACCGATGGCAAGTTTTTTAAAATTCATTCAGAATCGTCCTGGGTCTTTGTCTTGGGCTTTGTAGCACCATCATCGCTTGATTTAAGCGGAACAACTGTTTCATTTGAAGAAATATCCTGCGCCTCTTTTTTCAAATCTTTCAACCAGCTGGGTTGATCTGGATAGTTCTCGTTCACCCAATCAATGGCATCCGATTGCCCTAAGGCCGCCGCCTTGAACATCCAATGTTTGACCTTTTCGGGGTCGGCTTCTACGCCATCGCCTTCAATGTGAAACGTGGCCAGTTCGTGCATGGCTTCTGCATTGCCCAACTCTGCGGCCTTCTGAAACCAAGACGCACCCAATCGGTAGTTCACCTCTACGCCATCGCCAGACATGAGCGTGGCACCCAACACAATCATGGCGTCGGTATGGTCGGCGTTGGCCGCTTTTAGTAACCACTTCACAGCACTTGGCTTGTTTTTGGCCACACCATGACCGCGCATCAGCGCCCGGCCAATGCGAAACTGCGCGCCAGGAAACTCTGCCTTGCTGGCTTCCATGAAGCACTCGAAAGCTTTGGCCAAGTCTTGCTTTACGCCATCGCCCGATTCGTAGGTAATGCCCAGTAAAAAGGTGGCCCACAAATCGCCTTGCAATGCGGCAATTTGAAACAAGTCGTGGGCACGTTCTTTGTTGACTGGCACGCCTTCGCCGTACATGTAGTCAATGCCTAAAAAGCATTGGCATTCAGAGTTGCCCAAGTGGGCGCCTTGCTCTAACAAAGCATGTGCTTCTGTGGTGTTGACTTCTACGCCCTTGCCTTTGCGAAGTGCATCAGCCAAGTTGTACATGGCCGATGGGTGGCCTTGCGCCACACTGCTTCGAAGCCACACAATGCCTTTGGCTTGTTCTTCAAAAGATTTGCCGCGACCTACCAACCAGCCGCCGAAATAGCCCTGCGCTACTTTGTCACCCAACATGCAAGCTGACATGAGGTGCTCTGCGGCTTCTTCTTGAGATTCGGGCGAGTAGAGGAATCGGTTGCTGAACCACATGAGTGAGGCCAAGTCGCCGGTGTCGCAACCCATGCGGCACCATTCTTTGGCAACTTCGATGTTTTCATCAAAACCCATTTCGCCTTTGAAGTGGTGCATGGCCATCATGAGGGCGGCGTAGCCGTAGCCTTTTTTGGCGGCCTTTTCTATCCAGTGGATGTGTCTGGCTTTTTCTTCGTCGGTTTTGGATTCGCGAATGAGGTAGTGGCCGTAGGCATAGTCGGCGTAGGCTTCGTTGGTTTGCAGTGCGTTAAGCAGGTGTTCTAGTTCGTTGGCTCTGTCAAGATCGGCCAGGTGGCTGTAGGCGTTGAGTTCGCCCATGGAAACGGCCATTTTGAAATGCGCGGCTGCTTTGTTGGGGTTTGATTTCCAGCAGAGTCTGCCTAAGCCGGTGTGGCCTTTGCCGTCGTTGAGGTCGACTGCTTTTTGGTACCACTGCTCTGAAAGGTCAAGGTCTATGGGTACGCCAGAGCCTAGTCTGTACCATCTGCCCAGATGGGCCATGGCAGCTGAGTTGCCGCTGTTTGCGATGTTGGTGACGGTTTCAAGGGCTTTGGGGAAAAAGGCTTCAGAGTCTGGGTTGTCCCAATATTGTCTGGCCAACTTGAGTGCTTCTTTTTGATGCGCTTTAAATCCCATCATGGTTTTGACATAAGCCAAGTAATCGTTTGCATTTTGACTACCCTGCAAGCAATTCCAAACCACTGTGTCAATGTCTTCAAAAGTGTAAGTGTCGTTCATGTCGTTCTCCTCATACCCACACTCTGATTTCCCTAAGGCTCACTAGATGAGCTCATTGGGGAATTTAATTGGGGTCAGAGCAACATTAATTTGGTCAATCAAAGGCGATAAAGGCTAAGGGGGGCTTCCTCATGGTGGGGTACCACAAATCGTTCAGCCCCCCTTAGCCTTTATCACCTTTGATTGGAAATTAATGTTGCTCTGCCCCCAATTAAATTTTTCACTCGCGAGTGAGTGGGTAAGCTGTAAAAACGATCAGTCCTAAAAGCTCATGTCTTGAGCTTTGGCGCTTGCATATTCACTGCTCCATAGTGACTACCAATGCGCCATGACAAACCACACCACCCGCGAAGCCTGGTTACTTGCAGCTGTTGAATTGCTGCGACCCATCTTTAAAGAAAAGCAACACATCATCCCTGTTAACTGCCAAGTCTCATGCGGCTTTGCCAGCACGGGCAGCAAGCACCATATCGGACAATGCTGGTCGCGAAAAAGCAGCGTGCATGACAGTAACCAAATATTCGTCTCTCCGGCGTTGCTAGACCCTGTTCTGGTTTTAGACACGTTGGTGCATGAGCTTGTTCACGCTGTGGACGATTGCGAGCACAAGCACGGTAAGGAGTTCAAAAAAATTGCCTTGAGCCTTGGCATGATTGGTCCAATGAGAAGCGCTGGTGCGGGGCCTGCGCTAAAGGCTAAGTTGGCGGAGTTGTCCTCTCAGCTTGGCCCTTATCCCCATGGTGGTTTGCACATTTCTACTCGACTGTCCAAACGCTCACCGCGTCCGCGCGCCAAATGCAAATCCTGCGGCTTCGAAGTACCCATGTACAAAAAGTTCCTAGCCTTCGGCCCACCCCTGTGTCCCAAACACAAAACCGAAATGGAACCCCTCGGCGATTGGGAATAATTTAATTGGGGTCAGATCAACATTAATTTGCAGCTAACTTGGCAGAAACCAATCGGTTCATGCTGACGCCCTGCTCTGCTGCTTGGATGGCTAGCAATCGATGTACGTCTGCTGGTACACGCACTACAAACTTGCCACTGAATAGCTTCTCTGATAGCGCTTCGGGCACATTTTCATTGGCCTCCAGCATTTCAGCGACAACTGTATCAACTGCTTTTCTGATGCCCCTAAGCGCCTTTTCTGGCGAAGTTGCAATCCAAGACAAAGATGGAAACTCAGCACACAAGCCAATGTGGGCCTGATCAGCTGCAGACCAGGTAACTCGGTAGGTATATCTATCAGTGTTCATTTTGTTTTAACAATTTGTCTATGGCGCTTAGGACTTGTCTGACTTGGTATGGCTTTGCTTTGCCTTGGAAATTTTGAATATTGATTCTGGGATCGCCCATCCAAGGCATTTTGAAAACCACATGACTGCCTGATGCAAGTCGCGGCTTTCCAAAATAATGAATGCAAACCTTTTGCAGATCTGTGAATTTCACATTGGCTGGCTCGTCGCTCATGTGAGCTACTAACATCAAAATACTACTCATTGAATAGTATCACTTTTGATATCATAAATACATACATTTCAAGTGACTCCATGAACTCTGAGCCCCTACTCTGGTTCATAGAAGTTGGAATGTGTCTGCCATTCACTTGCCAAAGAATTTAATTGGGGTCAGAGCAACATTAATTTCCAATCAAAGGGGATCAAGGCTAAGGGGGGCTGACGATTTGTGGTACCCCACCATGAGGAAGCCCCCCTTAGCCTTCATCACCTTTGATTGACCAAATTAATGTTGATCTGACCCCGATTAAATTCTTTGGCAAGTGAATGGCAGACACATTCCAACTTCTATGAACCAGAGTAGGGGCTCAGAGTTCATGGAGTCACTTGAAATGTATGTATTTATGA
>JAJTDK010000025.1 GCA_021300495.1 Limnohabitans sp.
GTCATGTTGACTTCTTGCGGCATCCAGTGGTTAGCGCAAGTGGCGAGGTATTTTTCCCAGGCCCATTTGTACTTGAAGGGTACCAACTGGTTGACGTCGGTTTGGCCGTTGATGATTCGCTTGTCAGCTGCGTTCACGCGGCGTGCGGCGCCTGTGGGTGCTGATGGCGCAGGCGTGGCGGCAGTCATGATAGGACTGGCAGGGGAAGAAGAATTGAAAGAAGACAGATCAGCGAGGCGGTCGGCAGATGGGCCGCTTGGGGGGAAGCTTGGCATTGCAGGTTGCAATGCAGGTGTAGATGAATCGTTCCAGGACAACATAGAAATTTCCAATGTGCTAATTATGAAAGCTTGCAGACGAAATGCAAAGCAATGTTTTGAAATGAAATGAAATCACGCGAAGAAGTGTTGTGCTTTTGCATCGTCTTGTTTTGAATTTCTTCTCGAAGTTCGCTTCAATTTTCTTTGCAGTGATTTCTGAATGGTGATTTTTTGAATGATCTTTTGAATTGGGAAATTTAAAAAATCATTGGCAAGCTTCGCATCCCACATCGTCGATGGCGGTGAATTTCACATCGGTGGCGGGCACTGCAGAAAACTGCGAAGCGCCTGATGCGTTCGATGTTGCACCACCTGATGCTGCGCCAGACGACACCGCATTCATTTGGTTGTTAGACACGGTCGATTTCTCGGCGTGTGTGGCGCTGATGGTGCGCAAATAGTAAGTGGTTTTGAGGCCACGCAACCAAGCCAGCTTGTAAGTGTCGTCAAGCTTCTTGCCAGACGCGCCCGACATGTAAATGTTGAGTGACTGCGCTTGGTCAATCCACTTTTGGCGACGTGCGGCTGCTTCGACAATCCAGGTGGTTTCTACTTCAAAGGCGGTGGCGTACAGGGACTTGATTTCTTGGGGCACACGGTCGATGGGGCGCAATGAACCGTCGAAGTGCTTCAAGTCCATGACCATGACATCGTCCCACAGACCCAGGCGCTTCAAGTCGCGCACTAGGTAGCTGTTGATGATGGTGAATTCGCCAGACAAGTTGGACTTGACGGACAAGTTGCCAAAGCAAGGCTCGATACAGGCATCGACACCAATGATGTTGGAGATGGTGGCCGTAGGGGCAATGGCCACGCAGTTGGAATTGCGCATGCCGTCTTTGGCAATCTTCTTGCGCAAGGCATCCCAGTCCATGGTGCTGCTGCGGTCCACTTCTACATAGCCGCCGCGCTCTTTTTGGAGCAGATCAAGGGTGTCCAAAGGCATGATGCCTTGGTCCCACAATGAGCCTTTGTAGCTAGAGTACTTGCCGCGCTCGGCCGCCAACTCGGTGGACGCCCAGTAAGCGTAGTAGCAAATGGCTTCCATGGAAGTGTCTGCAAATTGGACAGCTTCTTGAGACGCATAAGGCACGCGCATTTGGTACAGCGCATCTTGGAAGCCCATAAGACCCAAGCCCACAGGGCGGTGACGCATATTAGAGTCACGTGCTTTTTTCACAGCGTAGTAGTTAATGTCGATCACGTTGTCGAGCATGCGCATGGCCGTTTTAATGGTGCGCTGCAATTTGGCGTGGTCGATTTGTTTGCCGTTAGGGCCGTCTATCAAGTGTTGGGGTAAATTAACTGAACCCAAGTTACACACCGCAGTTTCGGTGTCGCTTGTGTTCAAAGTGATCTCGGTGCACAAGTTGGAGGAGTGCACCACACCAGCGTGTTGCTGAGGCGAGCGAATGTTGCAAGCATCTTTGAATGTGATCCAAGGATGGCCTGTTTCAAACAGCATGGAGAGCATTTTGCGCCACAGGTCGTTGGCCTGAATGGTGCGGCTGGGTTTGATTTCGCCGGCAGCAGCTTTTTGCTCATAAGCCACATAGGCTTTTTCGAACGCAATGCCAAATTTGTCGTGCAGGTCGGGGCAGTCAGATGGGGAGAACAAGGTCCAAGTGCCGTTTTCCATGACGCGGCGCATGAACAGGTCGGGAATCCAGTTGGCGGTGTTCATGTCGTGCGTGCGGCGGCGGTCGTCGCCGGTGTTTTTGCGCAGTTCTAAGAACTCTTCAATGTCCAAGTGCCATGTTTCTAGGTAAGTACAGACCGCGCCTTTGCGCTTGCCGCCTTGGTTGACCGCCACAGCTGTGTCGTTGACCACTTTGAGGAAGGGCACCACACCTTGTGATTCGCCGTTGGTGCCCTTGATGTGGCTGCCCAAAGCGCGAACGCGCGTCCAGTCGTTGCCCAAGCCACCCGCAAATTTGGACAGCAAAGCGTTTTCTTTGATGGATTCGTAAATGCCGTCGAGGTCGTCTGGCACGGTGGTGAGGTAGCAACTTGACAGCTGTGAGCGCAAGCCGGCGCTGTTAAAGAGAGTGGGTGTGCTGGACATGAAGTCGAAGGAAGACAGCACTTCATAAAACTCGATAGCACGGGCTTCGCGGTCGGCTTCACCCAAGGCCAGGCCCATGGCCACGCGCATGAAGAAGGACTGGGGCAACTCGATGCGGGTTTTGCGCACGTGCAAGAAGTAGCGGTCGTACAAAGTTTGCAGACCGAGGTAGTCAAACTGCAAATCGCGATCGGCTTTGAGAGCGGCGCCCAATCTTGGCAAGTCAAATTGCAGCAATTTTTCGTCGAGCAAGCCGTTGTCTACGCCCTTCTTGATGTAGCCGGGGAAGTAATCAAGATAGTGAGCGGCCATGTCTTTCAAGAGCACTTCTTTGCCCAAGACTTCCTTGGCAATGGTGTGCATCAAGAGGCGCGCAGTGACGTAGGTGTAGTCAGGGTCTTTCTCGATCAGGGTGCGAGAAGCCAAGATAGACGCCTTGTAAACCTCTTCCATGGGCACACCGTCGTAGAGGTTGCGCATGGTTTCGGCCACGATGGGGTCGGGCTGCACGTCTTTGCCCAAGCCTTGGCAAGCATTGACGATGAGGCCTTGTAAATAGTTGATGTCTAGGGGCACGCGTTGGCCGCCATCTAAGACGTGCAGTGTGGGGTGTGCGCTAACCGCTGCTTTTTCTTCTTTCACTTGGGCGCGCTCTTGCGTGCGACGCTCTCGGTACAACACGTAGGCACGGGCCACTTCATGGTTGCTGCTGCGCATGAGCCCAAGTTCTACCTGGTCTTGGACATCTTCAATGTGGAAAGTGCCGCCGCCTGGGCGTGAGCGCACCAAAGCGCGAATGACCGCTTGCGTCAAACCGTCCACCACTTCGCGCACGCTGGCCGAAGCTGCGCCTTGGGTGCCGTGCACTGCCAAAAAGGCCTTCATGAGGGCAACGGCAATTTTGTTCGGTTCGAAGGGAACCACAGCGCCATTACGGCGAATGATTTGGTAATTTGCCAATGCATGGCTTGCAGATGGCGGGGTCTGTGAGGTGCTGGGGTTGCTCAATAAGCTGGTTTTGGTAGGCGTTTGATTTAGCTCAATTTGCATGGCGTTCTCTGTGATCAAGGGCAGTTCGGTTTTAGTTTATTTTGGTTCGTCAAAGAGGTGGTTTTCTCGGTTTTCACTAGACCGTGACTTTGGCGTTAAGACACTATATATGGTGTCTAGGTTGATTTCAAGCCACTAGGGGTAGTGTTTGGTGAATATCTGTGCGTCTGTGCAAGCAAGATACTTTTTGAGACTCAATATCGTAAAAAGATGACTGTTTTGAGACACAAAAAAGAGGGCTTGAAGTCCGCATCAAATCTGCAGTATTTTGAGAGACTCTATATTTGGTGCGGGTTTTCTTGCAATTGCCTTCGCAAATCCTTGCAAATAAATGCGTTGCCAAATTGACTTGAGGTCTCCGCGATCTGAAAACCCTAAAACGGTGCGAAGAAATTGCAAAAATGTAATGAAGGAAGATTTATCAAAATAATTCAGCTATCGGGAAAAAACTGATGTGGCCACGCCACATTTTTCTTCAACAAAGCCCAATCGAAACCTGGGCCTGGGTCTTTTTTTCTGCCAGGTGCAATGTGTTCATGGCCTGCAATGTGCGCAATGGGGTAGTGCTTGCCAAGCGCCAAACAAAGGGGTGTCAAGCTTTCGTATTGAGCCGCTTCAAAGCTGTTGCCCTCTAGGCCTTCCAGTTCAATGCCGATCGAGTCGTCATTGCAATTGTTGCGGCCTCGGTAACTTGAAACGCCGGCGTGCCAAGCGCGTTGCTCGCAGCTCACAAATTGCCAAACCTTGCCCGTACGTTCAATGAAAAAGTGTGAGGAAACTTCCAAGCCTCTAATGGATGCGTAATAAGGATGGGCTTCCCAGTCGAGTTGATTGGTAAAGAGTTGCTGAACGGCGCCCGTGCCAAACTCCCCGGGAGGGAGGCTGATTGAATGAATGACTAGCAAATCAAGCGTGGCGCTAGGGGGGCGTGGGCCAAAGTTGGGGGACTCGCATTTTTCAGCGCCTTGGCACCAGCCTTGTTGCCAATTGTCAAAGCTCATGGCACTTAGGCCAACTGATCGCCTGCGGCTTGGCGATGGGATTCTGAGCAATAACGACCGACGCGGCCTTTTGTCATGTCTGATTCGGGCAGGTGAACGCCGCAATGATCACACGCGTGCATGGCGCTAGGTTCTTGCAAGTCAACTTTGGCTTTGCCATTGCCTTGGGATGCAGCATTGTGAGCCTTGTCTTGCTGTTTCTCTTTGAATGCATTCAGACGGTTTCTGCGCCACAACCAAACCCCAAACAAAACAGCCAGTAAAAAAATGAAGATTTTCAAAGGCTGCGTCCCAAAATGACTTCAAGTACAAAGCGCGATCCGGCGTAAGCGAACAGCAAAAATGCTGAGCCTGTGTAGAGCACCCGCACAGCACGCCGGCCACGCCAACCAAACTGATGACGGCCGAGCAAAAGAGCGCCAAAGGTGAGCCAAGACAAAACCGAAAACACGGTCTTGTGATCCCACTTCCAATGAACGCCTGCAGCGCCGTACAGCTGTTCGCCAAAAACAAAGCCTGCGATCAGGGTGAAGGTGAGCAAAATAAAGCCGATCAGCACAAATCGGAACATCAGGCGCTCAAGGGTGAGCAAGGGCAGTCCGCTTTGGTTTTCGTTGCCTTTTCTAATTTCAATTTCGGCGCTGGTCATGAGGGCAGCGTGAACCACGGCGGCTGCAAACATGCCATAGGACGCAATGCCCAAAGCCCAGTGCAAGGGTAACCATATAGAAGCAGAGACCTGCAGCGGTTGACCTGGGAAGTACCAAGACAATGCCACCGCTGCGCTACCCAGAGCGGCCATGACCCAACGTGCTTTGAACTTCGGGAAGTATTGGCTTTCAACCGTATAAGCTGTCAAAACCCACCAGACGGTGACGGACAAGGCGGGCGCGAAGCCAAATCGGGGAGTTTCGCCCCAAAGGCCAAGCCCCAGCGTGAAAGCGTGCATGAGCCATGCCAACCAAAGGTATCGACGGGTCAAATTGGGGCCCATTCGATCCGCCACAAGAGCGGGAATGACATAGGCAATGATGGTTAAAAGTGACAACCACATGGCCAATTCAGAGGGACTGGCTAAAATCATGCTTCCTAGTTTAGCGTTTTGAGCCGCTGCAATCTGGCAATGGGCTCAAAAGCTAGCGGTTTATGAAAAATTTTCTTTATGGCCTCCGCACTCACCGACAAACTCTCGCTACTCGTTAAGCAAATCAGCGGACAAGCGCGGATCACGGAATCCAACGTGTCTGACATGCTGCGGGAAGTTCGCATGGCGCTTTTGGAAGCCGACGTGGCCCTGCCGGTTGTGCGCGATTTCATTGCTCGCGTTAAAGAGAAGTCATTGGGTCAAGAGGTCTTGGGCTCTTTGAAGCCGGGCCAAGCCTTGGTAGCCATTGTGAACCGCGAGTTGGCAGCCACCATGGGCGATGGCGTAGCCGATATCAATTTGGCGGCGCAACCGCCCGCAGTGATCTTGATGGCGGGTTTGCAAGGTGCGGGTAAAACCACCACCACGGCTAAATTGGCCAAGCACCTGATTGAAAAACGTAAGAAAAAAGTGCTGACCGTGTCGGGCGACGTTTACCGACCTGCGGCCATAGAGCAGCTCAAAACCGTGACGGCCCAAGCTGGTGCTGAATGGTTTCCCAGCTCACCCGATCAGAAGCCTTTGGACATTGCGCGTGCCGCCATTGACTACGCGCGCAAACACTTCTTCGATGTGCTCTTGGTCGATACGGCCGGCCGCTTGGCCATTGACGAAGCCTTGATGGCCGAAATTCGCGAACTGCATGCTGTATTGAATCCGGTAGAAACCTTGTTCGTGGTCGATGCCATGCAAGGTCAAGATGCAGCCAACACTGCCAAGGCTTTCAAAGATGCGCTACCACTGACGGGCATTGTGCTGACCAAAATGGACGGCGACTCGCGCGGTGGTGCGGCTTTGTCGGTGCGTCAAATCACAGGCGCTCCCATCAAGTTTGCGGGCACCAGCGAAAAAATTGATGGCCTTGAAGTGTTCGATGCCGAGCGCCATGCCGGCCGCATTCTGGGCATGGGAGACATTCTGGCCTTGGTGGAGCAAGTTACGGCAGGCATCGACATGGAGGCTGCCCAAAAAATGGCGGCCAAGGTCAAAAGTGGAACCGGCTTTGATTTGAATGACTTCTTGGCGCAAATTCAGCAAATGAAACAGATGGGCGGCTTGTCGAGTTTGATGGACAAATTGCCCACCCAATTGGCGGCCAAGGCAGGCAGCATGGATTTGGGCAAAGCCGAAAAAGACATTGCGCGCAAGCAAGGCATCATTCACAGCATGACCCTTAAAGAGCGTAGCAAGCCTGAGCTGATCAAGGCCACGCGCAAGCGCCGCATTGCCATGGGCGCGGGCGTTCAGGTGCAAGACGTGAACCGCTTGCTCAAAGAGTTTGAGCAGATGCAAGACATGATGAAAAAAATGTCGGGCGGCGGCATGATGAAAATGATGAAGCGCCTAGGAGGCATGAAGGGCATGGGCGGTTTCGGTGGCATGGGTGGCGGGGGCGGCTTCCCTGGCATGAAACGCTAAGCTCACGCAGTTCATTTTTAAATGCGGCTGAAATACTCGCGCCGCTGAAATTCGACTTTGTCTTCTGCTTCATTGAAGCGGGTTTGCTCTGATTGTTTGATGCGCTGGTAGTAGCGCACAAAATCTGCACCTAAACCTTCGCAAAGCAGCTTGTCTTGGCCCAAATGCTCAATGGCATTGCCCAAGGTCTGGGGCAGTCTGGCCGCTGATTCTGCGTAAGGCGCTTCGGTGGCCAAGGCAGGCTCCAATGCATTTTGAATGCCATCCAAGCCCGCCAAAATTTGCGATGCCATATACAGGTAAGGATTGGCCGCAGGTTCACCCAATCTGTTTTCGATGCGCGTGGCAGGATCGCCGGCGCCGCCAACCACTCTGAGCATGGCGCCTCGATTGTCTAGGCCCCACAAAATGGACTGAGGTGCCAGGGCATTGGGCTTGAAGCGGCCAAAGCCGTTGACCGTGGTGGTGCACAAAGATGTCATGCCCTGTGCATGAGTCAAAAGTCCCGCTAAATACTGAGTGCCAATTTGGGAGAGGGTGTGGCGTGCGTTGTTGGCTGCAAGCCCTTGAGCTTCTTGAATGTCTGCTATCGATGTGCGCGCAAAAAGATTCTGGCCGCTTTGAAGATCGAAGAGAGATTGGTGCAAATGCCAACCGCTGCTCATGATGTTTTCAAACGGTGGGCGGCACATGAAAGTGGCGTGGTAGCCGGCGCGCCGCAAGGCCTGTTTGACGGCGCTTCTGAACAAGACCATGTTGTCGGCTGCTGTCAGGGCGTCGGTGGCCTTGAAAACGGCTTCGACTTGGCTGGGGCCAAGTTCAATTTCTAAAGACAGCAAGGGCAAGCCCAAGTCTTGCGCAGTTTGCTTCACAATTCTGAGAGCAGGCTCTGCGCGGTCAAACCACAACTCATTCAACAAGTTGTAGCCAGAATGGATCATGCTGACTTGGGGTGCACGGCCAGGCCACGAAGCCTGATCAGGGTCGGCATCGTCGCCATGTTCAGCATTTTTGAGTTTGTAAATGTGAAACTCAACTTCAAGACCGCATCGCATGCCCCAGCCCTTGGCGGCTAATCTTTCAAGCGCAGTTTGCAAAATGCGGCGCGAGTCATAGGGTACGGCTTGGCCCTTGCTGAACCAGGGTTGGCACAACAGCCATCCGGTTTTTTCGGCCCATGGCAGAATTTTGAAAGTGGCAGGATCGGGCAACAGCATGACGTTGCTGGCCCCTTCAAAGCCAGGCAGCTCATTTTTGACATCTGCCTCAAATACTTTGTAAACCGTGCGGTCTGACGTGTCTTTGAGCATGAGGGTGCTGACCATGCCCATGCCATCGGCAAAGGCCGAAGCGAGTTCAGACGTGACCCATGTTTTGCCTCTTAAACTGCCGTGCACATCGCACCACACCAAGCGAGTCCATTCCAAACCTGAAGCTTGCGCCAAAGACAAAACACGCTGAACTTCAGCTTGCCTTTGGGGTGAGTTTTGGCCGCATTGCTCGGCAAAACTGATGCGTTTGAAATTCATGCGAAATTCATTCGGCTTGAGTCAGAGAGGCATTCCAGGGGGCCGCATCGCGTTTGGCCTGCATGGTGTCCGTGGCCCATGTTTGCCAGTTGTGGGCGGGTGCAATGCCATCGACAGTGTCGGGCCCGATTCGCGATGTGGCCACGTCTGCATTGGCAAATCCAGGCGGTACTTTGCCTGCTGCGACATCGTCAATGGCCTTGGCCAAAATGCGGCGGTTGGCAATGATCACTTTGTCTGAAGTGCCCAAATGTTCGCGTGTGCGGTTTTGGATGGCACCCATGCTTTCGCAAGCCCACTGATCATGCACGTTGATATCGTCTTCGCCCATGCCTAAAAAGGTGCGCGCTATTTGCTCTTCAGGGTTAAAGCCCCATTGGTTGTGTCGACCCGATTTGGGAATGTAGTCGGGCAAAGTGACGGCTTCTAAGCGCTGGTTGCGCATGGCGTCTTTGTTGACTGGATCGGCAAAGCTGGTGAACACCGCATACCAGTATGTGCGCGTGTCGTCTACGGGCACGTGCATCTGCGTAATGGTCATGGTTTCCGACAAAGGTATGACAAAGGTGTTGGGAAACAAGGCATTGGTAATTCGAACGTGCGTGAGTTTTTCGTTCAAAGGCCTGAGGGTGGTCAGTTGAAAACCATAGGGCATTTCACTGAAAGAAATATCGGGCTTGTCAAATTCGCGCATGACCTTTGTCATGGGCCATTTTTCGCCTTCTATTTCACCGGCACTGGCGCCGCGAAATTGTTTGCCATAAGTGTCTTCAAGCGAGGCGTCGTTGAAAAATCGGTGCAAAAAAGAGGCATGGGCAGGGTCGATGCCCACTTCGAATGCTTGAAGCCAATTGCAGTGCCATAAACCTTTGAAGGCGAAGGTATGGGTACCAGGTGCTTTGAAACAATCGAGTTCTGGCAGTGGTGGAGGCACTGAGCCTTCAGGGCCCATCCATGCAAACAAAATACCGCTGCGCTCTTGGACGGGGTAATTGCGCTGCTTGATGCGTGTGCACAAAACGCTGCCTTTGGGCTCGGCAGGTGTTTCGAGGCATTGGCCTGTGACGTCAAATTTCCAACCGTGGAAGGGGCAACGAAGTCCATCGCCTTCGTTGCGGCCATAGGCCAAGTCGGCCCCGCGGTGCGGACAGTCGCGGTCTAACAAGCCAAATGCGCCTTGTGCGTTTTTGAATAGGACCAAATCTTGCCCAAGCAACTTCACCGCCTTGACGGGTCGGATGCCCATGCGGGGATCGAGTGCGGCATTGAACTCATCCAACAGGGCCACCGGATGCCAGTAATGACGCAAGACCTGACCACAAGGGGTGTCTGGACCAATGCGCGTGACGCGCTCGTTTTGTTCTGCTCTCATCAAATCACTTTAACGCAAAATGCCTGCAAAGAAAATGATTTAAGCTCACAGAACATTCATTTCGGGCCTCGGCGCAAAATATGCGGGGGCCACTTTTTGAAGCACGCCATGAATTCTGAAAACCTTTTGTTTGTCTACGGTACTTTGCTGTCGGGCCTCAGCAACCACCACCACATGGCAGGTGCGACCTGTTTGGGCGAAGCCAGTGTTCAGGCCGCCTTGTTTGACTTGGGCGAGTATCCGGCACTCTGTGTGCAGGGCGCTTGGGCGCAACCGCTAGGTCTTGTAATGGGTGAGTTGTACAAAATAGAAACTGAGCAGTGGCAGCGTTTGGACAAATTGGAAGAAGTTGACCCAGACTCCCTAGAAAATTCCATGTATTTGCGTGTGCCCATTCAGGTTCAATGGCGCCAGGCTGAACGACCTCAAGTTGAGCCAAAAACTGTGGCGGCGCAAGTGTATGTTTACAACTGGTCTTTGGCGGGTAGGCGGCGCATTGAACATGGCGACTTTCGCCGCCATTGGTCAATGCGCACTTAGTGTCGAGTCAGTGTTGACTCAGTGTCAACTCAGTGTCGATTCGCTGAGAACCAACTCGCCGCGCAATGAATGCGAGAGGGCGGTGTCAATTTTCACATCGACCATCTGACCCACCAAGCGCATGCCATTGGGGCCGGCTGGAAAGTTGACCACGCGGTTGCACTCTGTGCGGCCCGCCATTTCAGTGGCGTCTTTGCGTGCGGGGCGTTCCACCAAAATGCGTTGTACCGTGTTCAGGCGGCTGTCGCCAATGCGTTTCACGTTGGCTTCAATGGTGGCTTGTAAATGGTGCAAGCGTTTGAGCTTCACGTCGTGTGGGGTGTCGTCGTGCAAGTTGGCCGCAGGCGTGCCAGGCCGAGGGCTGAAAATGAAGCTGAAGCTGGTGTCATAGCCCACATCGTCAATGAGCTTCATCATTTTGTTGAAGTCTTCGTCGGTCTCGCCCGGAAAGCCCACAATGAAATCGCTGCTCATGGCCATCTCTGGCCGAATGGCACGCAGTTTGCGAATGGTGCTTTTGTATTCCATGGCGGTGTAGCCGCGTTTCATGGCCATCAAAATTCTGTCAGAGCCGTGTTGCACGGGCAGGTGCAAGTGGCTGACCAACTTGGGCACTTTGTCGTACACATCAATGAGGCGCTGGGTAAATTCGTTGGGGTGGCTGGTGGTGTAGCGAATGCGCTCAATGCCCGGCATGTCGGCCACGTATTCAATCAGAAGTGCAAAGTCTGCAATCTCTGACGTATCGCCCATCTTGCCGCGGTAAGCATTGACGTTTTGACCTAGCAACGTAATTTCGCGCACGCCTTGTTCGGCCAAGCCTGCTATTTCAACCAACACGTCTTCAAAGGGGCGACTGACTTCTTCGCCGCGGGTGTAGGGCACCACGCAATAGCTGCAATATTTGCTGCAGCCTTCCATGATGGACACGAAGGCAGTTGGGCCGTCCATTTTGGCGGGCGGCAAGTGATCGAACTTTTCAATCTCGGGAAAAGAGATATCGACTTGGGGTCGTTTTTTGGCGCTGCGAGCAGCCAATAGTTCGGGCAGGCGGTGCAAAGTCTGCGGGCCAAACACCACGTCGACATAGGGCGCACGTTTGATGATGTCGGCGCCTTCTTGGCTGGCTACGCAGCCGCCCACGCCGATCAAAACACCTTTTTCTTTCAGGTGCTTCACGCGGCCTAAGTCGCTGAAAACTTTTTCTTGCGCGCGTTCACGCACCGAGCAGGTGTTGAACAAAATGAGGTCGGCTTCGTCGACGTTTTGGGTGGGCTCGTAACCCTCGGCAGCCTTCATGACATCGGCCATTTTGTCCGAGTCGTACTCGTTCATTTGGCACCCGAAGGTTTTGATAAATACTTTTTTGCTCACAAGAGACTCCAAGCGTTGACTGGTTTATATCCAGGGGCTGATGGAAGGAGCACGCCATGGCGGCGCGCATAGGAAAGGCAGATTATCGCAGGACTGCGCTATAGAGTTTCGCCCGGTTTCCTGTAAAACATGGGGTAATGGCGTTGCACCACGGGTCCGTCAAAGGCCCATGACATGCATTTGCCCACATGCGGTGGCGGTGTGGTGGGAACCGTATCGGGCAGACCTGCTTGCTGGTTTCTAAATTGCCGCGCAGAAGGAATGGTTTGGTAAGCCGCCGTGGCCATGTTAAACAACATCTCTCGCAGATGGGTGCACCCGGCAATGCCGCCGATGTGCGCATCAATGGTTTTACGCCAGCCTGAACCCAAGGTGCAGCCAATCAACTTGTGCATGCCTTGGGGGGCTTGGTCACATTCTGGGTGCGGAATGTGGGCCATGTCTGTTTGTACGTCGTGGATGATGAATTGATCGTCCACGGTCAGGCGAATGTTCAAACCATGAATGGGCTGACCGGCCTCGCGCGGGCCTTGGCTGGGAATCACGAAGCTGTAGGTTTTGATGTCGGTAAGGGCGGCTTCAATGTCCCACATGCCGTCTTCCCGCTCGAAGCCTGAATAGACTGCTGTTCTCGTATGCGACAGTTTTCGGGGGGAGGGTGGTGGAAGTGCCAATTGCAGTCTCTCAATTTTCAAGTTCAATGTCGCCATTATCGATTTGATTTGGAGTTTTTGAATGTCAACTTCAGCACAGCCTCTTATTTCGTCTTCTGTCAGGCGCCAAACCATTGCTGATGCGCTACGGCGCACCGCTTTGCGACTGCCCCAAAAGCTGGGCATTGTGTGCGGGCAAACGGCTTGGACTTATGCTGAATTTGATGCCTTGGTCACTCGCCTAGCCGCTGGCCTTGCGGGCGTGGGTGTGAAGCCGGGAGATCGGGTGGCTGTCTTGGCCAGAAACTCTCATGGTTTTGCAGCATTGAGGTTTGCACTCGCTCGCATGGGTGCGGTGATGGTGCCCATCAACTTCATGTTGAAGGCCGACGAAGTGGCTTATATCTTGCGCCATGCTGGCGCAGAAACTTTGGCCACAGACAGTGGCTTGGCAGAATTGGCCAAGCAAGCCTCGAAGTTGGAAACCCAAGTCAAACAGTTTGTCTGGTTGCCATCGGAAGATATCAGTGAGCCTGTCCCAGGCATGCACAATTTCCACGAATTGGCGGCTTGTACTTATGCCTTGCCCGAATCGGGTTTGGCCAGCCAAGACTTGGCCCAAATTGTTTACACCAGTGGCACGGAGTCCATGCCCAAAGGCGCCATGTTGACGCACGATGCGGTGCTTTGGCAGTATGTGAGTTGTGTTGTCAATGCAGAAATTGCAGAGCATGATTTGGCTTTGCATGCTCTGCCGCTTTACCACTGTGCACAGCTGGATGTGTTTTTTGGCCCGGCCATTTACATTGGCAGCAGCAATGTGATCACCTCCAAACCCGTGCCAGACAATTTGTTGGCGCTCATTGAGAAATACAAAATCACCAGCTTCTTTGCCCCGCCCACGGTCTGGATTGCGCTCTTGCGTTCTCCTTTGTTTGACCCTAACAAGCTTGCGCATTTGGCGAAGGGTTATTACGGTGCATCGATCATGCCCGTTGAAGTTTTGAAAGAACTGGCATCGCGTCTGCCCAAGGTACGCTTGTGGAATTTGTACGGCCAAACCGAAATTGCACCTTTGGCCACCATGCTGGGCCCAGAAGACCAACTGCGTAAGCCCGGTTCATGCGGCCGTGCTGTGTTGAACGTTGAAACACGCGTGGTGAACGATGACATGCAAGAGGTGACGCCGGGAGAGGTTGGTGAAATCGTGCACCGCTCGCCACATTTGATGTTGGGTTATTTCAATGACGCAGAAAAAACCCGCGCCGCTTTTACCGGCGATTGGTTTCACAGCGGCGACTTGGCCACCATCGACGAAGAAGGCTACATCAGTGTGGTGGACCGCAAGAAGGACATGATCAAAACGGGTGGCGAAAATGTGGCCAGTCGCGAAGTCGAAGAGATGATTTACCGTTTAAGCGCCGTCAGTGAAGTGGCGGTGATCGGACTGCCTGACCCCAAGTGGGTAGAGGCCGTGACCGCTGTGATCGTGCTGAAGACGGGGCAGTCCCTGACCGAAGCTGAAGTGATGGCGCACTGCAACCAGCACATGGCCAGTTTCAAGTCGCCCAAGCGGGTGGTATTTACTCAATCCCTGCCCAAAAACCCCAGCGGTAAATTGCTCAAGCGAGAACTCAGAACGCAATATGCCTGAACAAATGGCCCGAGTTTGAACCCATCCTGAGGGCTGCTTGAAGACTCCCTCTTGCAATCGCTTTAATTTGTCACAGTAAATGTCCCGTTAAATGTCCTATTGACAGATCATTAGGACTGATGAAACACTCATGCCATGAATCAAAATTTGCCATTGCCCAAGTACCACCAGATTTATCTGGTCTTGTGCGAGAAGCTGCAAGAAGGAAAGTTCGATTCAGGCTTGCCTGGCGAGTTGGCACTCATGCAACAGTTTTCTGTGGCGCGTGTCACGGTTCGGCGTGCCCTCTCGCAAATGGCCGAGGAGGGTTTGATCAAACGAGAACCAGGCAGAGGGACCCGACCTTTGCAGCAAAAGGGGCTTGAAAAACCAAGCAAGATGGGTCAGGTTTCAAACACCGACGGCCAACAAGCCAGATTGACAGGCTTGTTAGAGAACTTGGTCACCATGGGATTGCGAACTTCAGTCAAGGTTATCTCAGTGCAGTTCCTTAAAGCACCCAACGACGTTGGCGACAAGTTGCAGTTGACAGACGGTGCCATGGTCCAAAAAGCTGAACGTGTTCGAAGTACTCGGGAAGGTCCCGTTTCACACATCACCACTTGGGTGCCCGAAACCATTTCGCATGGTTTTGGCCGACGCGAACTGACGCAAAAGCCCATTTTGGTTTTGCTAGAAGAGGCGGGCGTCAAAGTCGGCCGTGCAGAGCAATCTATTTCGGCGCGCTTGGCAGATGCCGAAATGGCGCGTCACTTGGATGTGCCGGTAGGCTCCGCCTTGTTGGCGGTGCGCCGTTTGATTTACGATGTTCAGGAAAAACCAGTCCAATGGTTGTTGGGCCTTTATCGCCCTGATCGTTACGAGTACCAAATGCAGTTGTCCCGTGTTGGCAGTATTGACGCTCAAATCTGGGTGGACAAGGAACTGTCGGCTAATTTTCATTGATCTTCACCTCGAACTACTAAAGGAGCTTCCCATGACCACACGTCGTCACTTTATGAGCCAGACCGCAGCCGCGGCTTCTGCCATGTCTTTCCCCTTGATTGCCGGCGCGCAAGCGAAGACGGTGAAAGTGGGTGTGTTGCATCCCGTCACGGGTGCGCTAGCGTATTCGGGTCAGCAGTGCCGCATGGGCGCATTGATGGCCATTGAAGACATCAACAAGGCTGGAGGCATCAAGTCATTGGGTGGCGCCAAAATTGAAGCCATGTTGGGCGATGCTCAGTCAAGTCCCCAAGCCGGCACGGCCGAAATTGAGAAGATGAACGAAGCCGGTGTTAGCGCGGTGGTGGGTGCGTTTGCTTCTGCCATTTGTTTGGCTACCACGCAAGCGGCAGCCAAGTACAACTTGCCTCACGTGGTGGACGTGGGCGTGGCCGATCAAATTGTGGAGCGTGGCCTGAAAAACACGTTTCGCTTTGGCCCAGGCTACAGAAAGTGTGCTGAAGTGGCGGTGGCCAATTTGCATGTGCTCAATACAGCAGCTGGCAAGCCCGCTCGCTCTGTGATGATCATTCACGAAGAGTCTTTGTTTGGTACCGGCACTGCCAACTTGTTGTCTAAAGAGTTGCCAGGTTATGGCTACGACGTGAAAGAAGTGATCAAGCATGCCAACCCCACACGCGACTTCAACAACATTGCACTGCGCATCAAGCAAGTCAATCCTGACATCGTGATTCCTGCCAACTACTACAATGAATATGCGTTGTTGGTTCGCACCATGCAGCAGCAAAAAATTTCGCCAAAGGCCATCTACTCTGTGCTCGGCGGCGCAGCGTCTAGCTACAAGTTTGTCAAAGAGTTTCCAGAGGCAGCCAATGGCATCATCGATTGCAATCACTGGTTCAACCCCCGCGACAAGCGTTCTTTGGAACTCAAAAAACGTGTGGAAGCGCAAGGTCAGTTCTTCAGCTATGAAGTGTTCATGACCTACACCGCCATGTCCTTGTTGGCCGATGCCATTGAGCGCGCCAAGTCGACCGACCGTGCGGCCATCATTGATGCTTTGACCAAGAGCACCTTCTCCAATCACATCATGCCCTATGGCGCCACACAGTTTGTGAATGGCCAAAACATGGGCGCACAACCTTTGATGACGCAAGTGGTCAAGGGCGACATCAAGGTGATCGTGCCACGCGATTACCGCGAAGTGGAACCGATCTTTCCCTTGAAAGCCTAATCGAAACTGCTTGATTTTTCAGCACTTTAGATTTGATGATGTTTGACGCCAGCATTTTGCTGTCAGCTTTGCTCAATGGTCTCACCACGGGCGCAGTCTATGCTTTGATTGCGCTCGGGTTGACCCTGATCTATGGTGTGTTGCACATCATCAATTTTGCGCACGGCGCCTCACTCATGATGGCCCTCTATGGTGTCTATGCGCTAAAAGAGCGGTGGGGTATTGATCCGTATGTGGCCTTGCCGCTCATGGTGCCTGCCATGTTTGTGCTGGGTTATGCCATGCAGCGCATTGTGATTAACCGGGCCAGTCATGGCAAAGATGAAAATATTTTGCTGGTCACTTTAGGTCTTTCGATCGTGATGGAAAACTTCGCCCTGTTGTTTTTCAAATCAGACACCCGCACCATCGAGACAGCCTACACCTTGACCACAGTGGCCATAGGACCGGAGGCTGCCCAAGTGATGGTGTCTCTGCCTAAATTGGTGGCCTTTGCGGGAGCCTTGGTGGTCTCTGCTTTGCTCATTCTGATTTTGCAACGCACAGATCTAGGCCGAGCCATTCGCGCAGTTGCCAAGGAAAAACAAGGTGCCCGTCTGATGGGCATTGATGTGGAGCACGTGTACGCCATGTGCTTTGGTTTGGGTTTGGCTTGCTTAGGGGCTGCCGCTTGTTTCTTGTTGCCTGCTTACTATGTCAACCCACAAGTGGGCAATGGCTTTGTGCTGGTGGCCTTCACGGTGGTGGTGCTGGGCGGCATGGGCAGTTTTGCTGGCGCGCTGTTGGGCGGTTTGTTGATTGGCGTGGTGGAGTCGTTTGGCGGTTTATTTTTAGGTGAGTCCTTGGGTCAGGTGGGCATCTTCGTGATTTTCATTGGCGTGCTTTTGTTAAGGCCGGAAGGTTTTTTTGGGGCCAAGACATGAGGTTCTTTTCATGACGCAAGTGCGCAAAGATATTTTCAGCATTGCGCTGTTTGTTTGGATTGTGGCGGCTATTCCTTTTTTCACGCACTCCGGTGTTGTTTTGAATTTTGTGATGATGGCTTTGTTTGCGTGCCTCATTGCGCAAGCGTGGAATGTGCTGGGTGGCTTTGGCGGTCAGTTCTCTTTTGGTCATGCTTTGTTTTTTGGAACAGGCGCTTATTTTCAAGCGATCGCCCAATTGACTTGGGGATGGAACCCCTGGCTGGCTTTGCCTGCTGCCATGTTGATGGCGGCACTGGTGGGGGCGTGGGTGGGTGCCTTGTCGTTTAGATATGGCCTGAAGGGCTCTTACTTTGCATTGGTCACTTTGGCATTTGCTGAAGTGTTTCGAATTGTCACTTTGTCGGTGCCCTTCACAGGTGCCGGCGTGGGCCTGATGCTTCCTTTGAAGGAGTCTGTGGGCAACATGCAATTTGCTTCACGCTCAGGCTTTGTTTGGCTCATCTTGGGCTTGGTCACTTTGGCTTTGTGCGTGACAGCTTATTTGCGCAACTCCAGATTTGGTGCTTATCTGCAAGCTGTGCGCGACAACGAAGATGCCGCACGTGCTGTGGGTGTCAATCCCTTCCGAGTCAAAACTTGGGCAACCGTCTTGTCAGGTGGCTTGATGGGCTCGGCAGGTGCTTTTTATGTGCAAGTGTTTCAATACATCGACCCCAGCATTGGCTTTGGCGCGCACACCTCGGTAGAGGCGTTGGTGGGGGCCATTGTGGGTGGCATGGGCACCTTGTGGGGCCCTGTGCTGGGTGCTTTGGCGCTGCATGTGTTGGCCGATTTGACGCGCAATTTGTTTGGCCAAATGCCTGGCATCAACATGATCATTTACGGCTCAGTGCTCATTGTGATTGTGATGTTCTTGCCTCGCGGCATTGCTGGATTGGCAAACTACACGCCCAAGTTGTGGAGGCGCAATGACTAAGCCTTTGTTGGAAGTTCAAGGTGTGAGTCGGTCCTTTGGCGGCTTGAAAGCTGTTCAAGATGTGAGCCTGTCTGTGCCTCAAGGCTCTTTGACTGCCTTGATTGGCCCCAATGGTGCAGGCAAGACCACCTTGTTTGCATTGCTGTCAGGTTTTTTAAAGCCCGACACCGGACGTGTCATTTTGCAGGGTCAGGACATCACAGGGCAAGCACCGCACTTGAATGCGCAATTGGGCATGACCCGCACCTTCCAAATTGTGCAACCTTTCGCGGCCCAAACAGTGCGGGAAAACATTGCAGTAGGCGCGCATTTGCACACAGCATCTAGAGCACAAGCCTTGACCATGGCAGCGCAAGTGGCTGAGCGCGTGGGTTTAGCCGATCAGTTTTGGCGCAAGGACAATTGATTGCGCAAGGCTCACCCGCAGAAGTCACAAGGCATCCGCAAGTGATTGAAGCTTATTTGGGACACGGTACTGCGGCGCGTTTGCGTCAGGCGGAGTTGTCTGCATGAAAGCCATGTTAAGTGTTCAACAGTTGCGAGCAGGCTATGGCGCGGTAGAGGTTTTGCGCGGTGTTGATTTGGAAGTCATGCCAGGTGAAACGGTTGCCTTGCTGGGTAGCAATGGCGCAGGAAAAACCACTCTGAATGGGGTCCTCAGTGGCTTGGTCAAAGCACGTGCCGGTCATGTGAACTTTGATGGGCAAGACACAACGGATTGGAATTCTCGCAAAGTGGTGCAAGCTGGCCTGATTCATGTGCCTGAGGGCCGCAAAGTTTTTCCCAACCTCAATGTGTTGGAAAACTTATCGCTTGGCGCCTTCACTCGCGGCAAAGAAAGACGTGAAGAAAATTTAGAAAAAATATTTGGTATTTTTCCCAGGTTGCGTGAACGCATTTCACAACTTGCTGGCACCTTGAGTGGAGGTGAACAACAGATGTTGGCCATTGGTCGCGGCTTGATGGCTGAACCCAAGCTGCTCATTCTGGACGAGCCTTCATTGGGTTTGTCGCCTTTGTTGGTAGAAGAGATGTTCACCTTGATTGGGCAACTCAAGTCAAGTGGCTTGGCGGTTTTGTTGGTGGAGCAAAACGTGGGGCAGTCACTGGAAATTGCTGACCGAGCCTATGTCATGGAAAACGGCCTGATTCGATTCACAGGCAAGCCTGCAGAATTACTGGCCAGTGACACCTTGCGTCAAGCCTATTTAGGAATGTGATGCCGTGATGAGCACAGCAACTGAATTACGGAGTAACAGCGGCGCTAGGGCTTCTGGTGCGACATTGGCCCAAAAACTCATTGCGCGCGCCGCTGGCAAGGCCCATGTGGACGTGGGCGATGTGCTGACATGCCAAGTCGACTTGGCCATGTTTCATGACTCGTCTGGCCCGCGCCGGTTAAAGCCTATGCTGGCAGACATCGGTGCTGAAATTTGGGATAAAAACAAAGTGGTGCTGGTGCTTGACCACTATGTTCCTGCAAGAGATGCCGATTCTGAAAAAATCATTCGCATCACGCGCGATGTGGCCAAAGAATGGCAACTGCCGCATGTGATCGATTCTGAGGGCATATGCCATGTGGTCTTGCCTGAGCGCGGCCATCTGAAGCCTGGGTATTTTTGTGTGGGTGGTGATTCGCATTCGCCAACGGGGGGGGCCTTTGGCACCTACATGTTTGGCATTGGCGCCACCGAAATGTTGGGCGTGGTCGCCACAGGCGAAATTTGGGTGCAAGTGCCGCAAACGCTCAGAATGGTTTGGCATGGCGCACTTCAAAAAGGCGTTTGTGCCAAAGACATGATGTTGCACATGATTGGCAAGTTCGGTATGAACGGTGGCAACTACCAAGCTGTTGAATTTGCGGGCGACACAGTTCGCGGGTTGGGTATGCAAGAGCGCATGACCCTCTCCAACATGAGTGCTGAAATGGGGGCTCAAGTGGGGCTGATTGCAGCCGACAGCACCACGCGTGATTATTTGAAATCGGTGGGCCTTTCGGAAGCTGTCATTGACCAGTGTGATTATTTTGAAACAGATGACAACGCCGATTGCCAGCGCTTTGATTTTGAGGCGTCGCAATTGAGCCCGCAAGTGGCCGCGCCGCACAGTCCTGAAAATACCAAAGCTGTCGGTGAGTACCTTCATGTCAAGCCTTCAGTGGCCTACATTGGCGCTTGTACGGGCGCCAAGCTGGCCGATTTGCGCGCAGCGGCCGAAGTCTTGAAAGGCCGCAAAGTGGCAGCCGGTGTGCAACTGCTGGTGGCGCCTGCCAGCGCAAGAGATCAAGCGCAAGCAGCCAAAGAAGGCGTGATGCAAATTTTGATGGATGCTGGCGCCAGTGTATTGCCCAATGCCTGTGGTGCATGTGCAGGTTATGGCGGAACTTTTGAAGAAGGTGCCACTGTCATTTCAAGCACGGCCAGAAATTTTCAAGGCCGCATGGGGCCAGCCAGTGTTCAGGTTTACTTGGCATCACCGGCAACCGTTGCAGCTTCTGCGTTAGCAGGGCACATTGCCGATGTGCGTGAGGAGCTGGCATGACGCATCACAGCCTGGCATTTCGCAAAGTATGGCGTGTAGGCGCCAACATTGATACCGATGCATTGGCACCAGGCGCCTACATGAAGCACGGGATTGAAGTCATTGCAGCGCATTGTTTAGAAGTGCATCGCCCAGATTTTGCAGCGGGTGTGACGTCTGGCGATGTGTTGGTAGCAGGTCCTAATTTTGGTATCGGTTCATCGCGTGAGCAAGCTGCGGATGCCTTGAAAAAATTGGGCATTGCAGCGGTCATAGCACCTTCTTACAGCGGACTCTTTTTCAGAAATGCCTTCAATTTGGGCTTGTTGTTGCTGACCTGCCCTGATGCTGAAACTTTGCAGGAAAACGAGGCTGTGCAAATCGATTGCGAAGGCACGCCTCAGGTGAAAAATGCAAAAAGCCAAATTTTGACATGCCATGCTGTGCCATCCTTCCTGATGGACATGGTGAATGCGGGGGGCTTGGTCAACGTACTCAAACAACGTATGGCTGACAAAGCACTCAGCACGACCGACTGATTCAAAGAACAAAGTACCCAATGATTGAGAAGACCATGGAATTGAAAACAGCGCTCGATCCTGTCACCTTGGCGGTGTTGCGTGGTCGGCTAGAGCAAGTTGCCGACGAGATGGATGCCACGCTGTACCGCAGCGCTTTCAACCCGATCATTGCAGAAGCACACGATGCTTGTCATGGCATTTACGACGGTATCTCTGGTGACACCTTGGTGCAAGGCAAATCAGGGCTGCCCGTTTTTGTGGGCGCCATGGCGTTTGCGGTGCGTGCGGCTGCCAAAGCTGCTGCCACACGCGGCGGCATGCAAGACGGTGACATTTGGTTGTTCAACGATCCTTACGAAGGCGGCACGCACGCCAACGATTTCAAATTGGTGCGGCCATTTTTCCGTGGCGGCAAACTTTTTTGCTTTTTGGCTTCGGCAGCGCACTGGCACGATGTGGGCGGTGCAGTGCCTGGTAACTACAACCCTGCCGCCACCGAGTGCTGGCAAGAGGCTGTGCAAATTCCACCTGTTCGCATTTTGCGTGCCGGTGTTCTAGAGGAAGATGTGTTGGCCATTCTGCGCGCCAATACGCGTTTGCCCGACAGCCTTTGGGGTGACTTGAATGGTCAACTGGCCGCGTTGGAATTGGGCGCCAAACGTTTGAATGGCTTGCTCGATGAATACGGCGACGCCAAAGTAGCGCAGGCCATGGTCGAGTTGCGCGCGCGTGCAGTGCGCCTGATGCGCTCGCACATTGGCAGCTTGCCCGATGGTTGCTACAGTTTTGAAGATGTGCTGGACAACGATGGGGTGGTCGACACACCGCTCACCATTGCGCTTGACATGACGGTCAAAGGCGATCGTTTGACGCTTGATTTTTCACGCACATCTGCACAATGCGCGGGCCCTGTGAACATTTCCAAAGCCACAGCTGTGGCAGCTTGTTATGTAGCTTTGAAGCATGTCTTTCCTGATGTGCCTGCCAATGCGGGTGTGCTCGATGCTGTGGACTTCATACTGCCAGACCGCTTGGTGATCAGTGCAGAACGCCCACGCCCAGTGGGTGGTTACACCGAAACCATTTTGCGCATGATCGATGTGATCTTCAGTGCCACCGCACTGGCTGACCCCAAGCGTGCTGTGGCGCATGCCTACGGCACCATCAATGCCTTGTCGATTGCGGGCCACCGTACCGATGAAAAACGCAAAGGCCAACGCTGGGTCATGTTCAGTTTCTTTGGCGGCGGTCATGGTGGCCATTCAGATGCCGATGGTTTGTCGCACAGCAATGCGCCCATCTCGACGGCTACCATTCCACCTTTGGAAATTTTGGAAGCTGCATATCCAGTTCGCTTTACACAGTGGGCTTTGCGTGCTAACTCAGGCGGTGATGGTCAGCACCGAGGTGGCTTGGGTGCGGTGTATGAAATTGAGCTGCTTGAAGAGTCGGCTGAAGCTTTTATTTTTGGCGAACGCGGCAAAGCTTCGCCCAAAGGCATTGCGGGTGGTCAGCCCGCTTTGCCCAATGTATTTGAGTACGAAAACGATGGCATTTGGAAAACCCCGCCCATGGTTTCCAAGATGTTGGGCATTCGCTTGAAAAAGGGCGAGCGGGTGCGTTTGCAAACACCGGGGGGCGGTGGCTGGGGCAAGCCCAGCGATCGCAGTGCTGAAGCGCGCGACAAAGACATTGAAGAAGCCTACGTTTCGAAGGAAAAAGCATGAGCCAGAAACGCTGGGTGGTGGGCGTTGACGTGGGCGGTACGTTCACCGATTTGTTTGTGCTCGATGAGCAATCAGGGACAGCCCGCATTGTGAAAGTGCCGTCAACCCGTGGTGAAGAAGCCCGTGGCTTTATGAACGGCATTCAGAAAATATCTGAAGATGGGTCTGCTTCAGGTGTGGCCAGCATTGTGCATGGCACCACGGTGGGCACCAATGCCTTGCTTGAACGCAAAGTAGCGCGCACCGGCATCATCACTACGCGCGGCTTTCGCGATGTATTGGAGATGCGCCGTCGTGATCGGCCACAGACTTGGGGGTTGCGCGGCAGTTTCACGCCTATCGTGCCGCGTGCACTGCGCTTGGAAGTGGACGAGCGTGTGTTGGCCGATGGCCACGTTCATACACCCGTCAACATCGATCAAGTGAAAGTGCAAGCGCAAGCTTTGCTCGATGCTGGGTGCGAAGCCGTCTGCGTGTTCTTCATCAACGCTTATGCCAACACGGCCAATGAGCAAGCCGCTGTTGCGGCTGTGCGCGCCATGTGGCCCAACCCGCATGTGACTGCAGCCACTGAGGTGTTGCCAGAAATTCGAGAGTTTGAACGGTGCTCAACAGCCACCTTGAATGCGGCATTGCAACCCGTAGTGGGCAGTTACTTAACACGCTTGGAAACTGATTTGCGCGGCCAAGGTTTTGAGGGTGAGCTTCTGATCGTTCAAAGCAATGGGGGTGTGATGTCACGCCAAACTGCTTGCGATGTGCCAGTGCGCACGGCCTTGTCAGGGCCGGCAGCAGGCGTGATGGCGTGTGCCGCCATTGCTCGCGCAGCCGGTTATCCCAATGTGATGACGGGTGACATGGGCGGCACCTCCTTTGACGTGTCCTTGGTGGCCAAAGGGGAGGCCGCACTGTCTGCTCAAACGTCCATTGAGTTTGGCTTGGTGGTTCGTTCCCCCATGATTCAAATTGAAACCATTGGTGCGGGCGGCGGCTCTATTGCTTCTGTGGATGCCAGTGGCATGTTGCAAGTAGGCCCTGAGTCAGCTGGCAGTGTGCCTGGGCCGGCTTGCTACGAC
>JAJTDK010000026.1:0-17500 GCA_021300495.1 Limnohabitans sp.
CACTTCCACCGGCGGCACATAGGCGGGCGGGGGGGGCGGCAAATTCTTAGGGGGCGGAGGTGGGGGCGGCGGAGGCGGAATGTCCGGCTTGGTTTCTTCCAAAAGAACGGCTTCCACCGGCCCTTTGATGACCTTCACAAACTTGCGTGCAAGTCCGGAATTGATGGCCCAAAACAGCAGCCCGTGCAACACAACCACCACAGTCAACCCGATCAGATGCTTTCGGGGTGTTCGCTGCCGGCTGGCGTAATCAATCATCTCGTCATTACTCTTTCTGTGACCAAGCCGCTTGAAATGCGAGCTTGGATCTCATGTTGTTAGGTCAGAAGTCAATGGGAAGCCATTGTAGTGAACTAACAGAGGCTAATTTAAGAGATATAGTAACCGAGCTTATTTCAATTCGTTTTATGGTGAATTCCTCTTCCCTGTTCCAAAAATCAGCATCGCGTTCATGCGATTTGAAGCTAATTTGCCAGCTGTTACTGGCAAGCTTCGCTCTTAGTTTGTGTATTTCTGGCCCCGTGTCAGCACAAACCCCTATTCGTCCCGAGGTGGCCAAATCATTGCAGGCAGCGCAAGATGCGCTGAAGGCGGGTCAGCTAGACAGCGCACTGGCTCTTTCACAGCAAACTTTGGCCATGCCTGGCATCACGGCAGTTGAAAAGCCGCTCATACAGCGTACCTTGGCGGTTGCAGCCCTTCAGGCCAAAAACTTCCCCTTGGCAGTCAGCACCTTGGAAAACCTGATTCAAGAAATGCCAGAAAGCACACCTGCTGCCCAAAAACGCCCGCTCATTGAATCGCTGCTCAATGCCAGCCAGCAGGCGCAAGACTTCCCCAAACTTGTCGATTGGGCCCGAATTTATTTGAAGCTAGAAGGCAGCAACCCGTCTGTTCGGCCAGTCCTCATTCAAACCCTTTCCGTCTTGAAGCGCCATGATGAAGTGGTGCAAGAAATGAAAGAAAAAATGCGCCTAGACGAACAGGCCAAAGTGAAAACGCCAGAGAGCGAGCTGCGCATGTTGGCGCTCAGTCAGCGCCAATTGAAAGACGACACAGGCTATAACAACACGCTTAAACGCTTGCTTCAAAACTACCCCTCTAAAGCTTACTGGGCAGAGATGATTCCGCGACTGGCCCGCCAAGCCACTTTCAATCCACGCTTTGATTTGGACCTGTACCGATTGTTGGAGTTAACAGGCAACATAGAAGATGCCATTGAGTATGTTGACATGGCCAACTTGGCGCTCAAAGCTGGGTTGCCTGCGGAAGCCATGCGGGTGGTCGAGCAGGCCTATGCAAAGGGTCTTTTGGGCAAAGGCAGCGATGCTGCCAATCATCAAAAGCTGCGTCAACAAATTCAACTGCGTTTGACTGAAGATGAAAAGGCCATGCCTAGTTTAGAAAAGTCTGCCAGGGACGCCAACGCTTTGGCCAGTTTGGCCGATGTGTATGCCGCTCAACAGAAGTGGGAACAGTCACAAGCTCATTACAGCAAAGCTTTGGCCATGGGTGGATTGCGCCGCGAAGCTGAAACGCGTTTGCATGCTGGCATTGCCTTGTTCAAGTTAGGGCAAAAAGAGCAAGCCCACACAATGTGGGACAGTGTTCAAGGCGATGCCACTGCCGTTGAATTGGCGCAACTTTGGAAGACTTGGCGGCCCGTCAACTGAGATTCAAACCTCAACCTTTGGAGAGGGCCTCCGATGCTGCGGCCTTCAAAGCAAACTCTGCACGCAGCGCACGCAGTTTTTCTCGCGGATCTTCTTTGACGGTATTTTTGTCGAGTGCCATCTCGGCAATGAATCGGCTTGGCAGCGCGGCAATGGTCTCTCGCCCTTTTTTTCTGCGCTTGGTCCAACTCACTGCCAAAGTTCGCTGGGCCCGTGTAATGCCCACGTACATCAAACGACGCTCTTCCTGGAGTCGCGTCAGTTGACCTTCAGCATGGACCGCAGCATTGATGGACTCTTTGTTGTCTTCGTCCATTTTAAAAGGCAGCAAACCTTCGTTCACACCGACCAACATGACATGCGGCCACTCTAAACCTTTGGCGGCATGCAGGGTCGACAAGGTGACCACATTGGGGTCTTGCTCTCGCTCATTCAAGGTCGACAGCAATGAAATTGTTTGGGCCACTTCAAGCAATGATTTTGTTTCTGCCATCACGCTCACGCCTGCTGCGTCATCAATGGTGCCGCCGCATCGCCCCGACATCCAATCGACAAATTCCAGCACATTGGTCCAGCGTGCTGCCGCTACTTTTTCGTTGTCTTCACCATCGTATAAATGTTTTTCATAACCAATGTCTTTAAGCCATTGCAACAAAAAAACTTTGGCATCTTCGGCACCATGGGTGCGTTTGGCGCGGTATTCCAAGTCATTCATGAAGCGGCCAAACTCATGCAAACTGCCAACTGCACGAGCAGACAGCTTGGCACCCAAACTGTTTGAAAACAAAGCTTCAAACAAACTGAGTTTGTATTGGCTGGCCAAGGTACCCAGTCCTGCCAAAGTTTGATGACCAATGCCGCGCTTCGGGCTGGTCACGGCCCGCAAGAAAGCAGGGTCGTCGTCGTTGTTGACCCACAAGCGAAACCACGCACACAAATCTTTGATTTCTGCGCGGTCAAAAAAACTTTGTCCGCCCGATACCTTGTAAGGAATTTGCGCGCGTCGCAAAGCTTTTTCAAAGGGCTTGGCCATGTGATTGGCACGGTACAAAATAGCAAACTCTTTGTAGTCGCGGTATTGCACGCCGCCAGAAGTGGTGGCGGTGCCAGCGCGCAAAGACTGAATGCGAGCCACCATGCGGTCGGCTTCGTGTTCTTCGTGGTCGGCATCCACCACGCGAACTGGTTCGCCTTCGCCCAATTCAGAAAAAAGTTTTTTAGGATAGAGCTTCGGATTGGGCTCAATCACATTGTTGGCCGCTCGCAAAATGGCGCTGGTCGAGCGGTAGTTTTGCTCCAAGGTCACCACCTTCAACTGCGGAAAATCTTGTGGCAAACGTTTGAGGTTGTCTAGAGTAGCGCCGCGCCATCCATAAATCGATTGGTCATCGTCACCCACGGCTGTAAACCTTGCCCGTTCACCCACCAAATGTTTGAGCACTTCATATTGTGTGGCGTTGGTGTCTTGGTATTCGTCCACCAACACGTGGCCCATGGCGGCTTGCCATCGCTCACGCACTTCAGGGTATTGGGCCAATAATTTCAAAGGCAAGCCAATCAAATCGTCAAAGTCCACACTTTGATAGGCCGCCAAGCGTTCTTCATAACGACCCATGATGCGAGCAGCAATGCGCTCGTTTTCGTTTTGCGCAATGCCTTCAGCTTGTGCGCTGGTCAGGCCTGCATTTTTCCAAGCACTGATGGCCCATTGCCATTGCTTTGCCGTGTTCGCATCGGTGGTGCCGCCGCAGTCTTTCAAGATGCTCACCACATCGTCTGAATCCAAAATACTGAACTGTGGTTTCAAACCAAGCACGTGCCCGTCTAGCCGCATGATGCGCACACCTAAGGCATGGAAGGTACAAATCATGACCTCTTGAGCGTCTTTGCCAATGAGCTTGCGCGCACGCTCTCGCATTTCACTGGCTGCTTTGTTGGTGAAAGTGATGGCTGCAATGCGCTTGGGCTCAAGACCCACCTCCATCAGCCTCGCAATTTTTTGCGTGATCACACGTGTTTTACCCGAGCCAGCGCCCGCCAACACAAGACAAGGGCCTTTGACGTAATTGACAGCTTCAAGTTGAGCTGGATTCAAACCAGTGGAGGGGGTGGACATGCGTAAAAATGGGGAAGGCCGATTTGGAATGCAGATTCGGCAAGCAGATGAATCATAGCGGGCAATGACGGGCAATAAGGTTCAAATGAGGCCCAAATTCCAAGGCACAATGTGAACCATGCTAGATGTCTTGCGCGTCACCTTTCCTTTCTTTGCCTTGGTTCTGTGTGGTTACTGGGCGGCGCGTCGCCAAATGCTGCCCTTTGAAGCCATTCCAGGCTTGAACGGCTTTGTGCTGTTCTTTGCCCTGCCTTGCATGCTGTTCCAATTTGGCGCCAAAACGCCCATTGCACAGTTGCTAGATGCCAGCGCTTTCTTCATGTACTTGTTTTGCGCCTTGGTCATGGTGGCCTTCGTGGTGGCCATCACTTTGAACAAGCGTTTTGGTTGGAACGATGCGGCATTTGGCGCCTTGGTCGGCGCCTTTCCCAATACGGGCTTCATGGGCGTTCCCTTGTTGGTAGCCTTGCTAGGCACTGCGGCAGCGGGCCCTGCCATCGTCACCATCGTCATTGACATGGTCATCACCACATCACTTTGCATTGCACTGTCGCGTTTGGATGGCGCAGGCCAGCAAGGCGTCGGCCAAGCCGCCAAAAATGCATTGCTGGGCGTGGTTAAAAATCCTTTGCCTTGGGCCATTTTGTTGGGCACACTTTTTTCTGCATTTCAAATTGAGTTGCCAGGGCCTGTAGAAAAAACCGTGGGCTTGTTGGGCGATGCCGCATCGCCCGTTGCGCTGTTCACCATTGGAGCTGTGTTGGCGCGCTCCCAAAAAATTGCACACCACGAACAGCACGGCCCACTGACATGGAAAGA
Organism: Limnohabitans sp.; assembly: GCA_021300495.1. GTDB lineage: Bacteria > Pseudomonadota > Gammaproteobacteria > Burkholderiales > Burkholderiaceae_C > Limnohabitans_A. The sequence continues at coordinate 4,609 of JAJTDK010000026.1, forward strand.
CTATGTGCCAGTTGCACTGATCAAATTGTTTTTGCACCCTGTTCTTGTCTTGGTGGTGGGCTTGGCCGCCATTTCAATGGGTCTGCCCATTGATGCGTTTGCCCTCAAAGTGATGGTGCTGGTGGCGGCCTTGCCCAGCGCCAGCAATGTGGCCATGTTGTCAGAAAGATTTGGCGCCGACAACGGTCGCATCGCCAGAATTATTTTGGTTTCTACAGCCGCGGCCTTCCTCACCTTCTCTGGCGCGGTTGCCTTGCTACAGTAATTCAAGCCTTCAGGCTATGTGGCTTTAAATGGCCAGTGGATCGACATCCACCAGCCAGCGAATCAGGCCTTTGTGCTGCGGCTCTGACCGCGATGCATGCAATTGTTCTTGCAACAATTCAAGCACCCTGTGAAGCGCTTTTCTGGAAGCGCTTTCAATCAGCATTTGTGCACGCTCAACATTCGCCACCCGCTGAATGCTCATAGGCACAGCAGGGTACACACTCACTTCGGCCAAGGCCGATGCGTCTTGCGTGCCAAGGCCTTCTAAAGATTGCAACTGCGCATTCGCATGGTTTAAAAAAGCCTGTGCCACCGATTGGGCGCGCGCGTCACTGCGTATCAGAGCCTGAAACGTACTGGGCGGCAGGCCCGCTTCCAAACGCTCTTTCAATTGTTGCTCGGCAAATGCAGGGTAGTCGTGTTTTTTAAGCGCTTCAAACAAGGGGTGAGAAGGGTGAAAAGTTTGCACCCACATTTCACTGCTGGCGCTTTGTTCTGCATCGCGCCCTGCTCTGCCGCCGGCTTGCATCAGCAATGCAAACAAGCGCTCGGGCGCTCTGAAATCGCTAGAGAACAAAGCACCATCTGGGTTGATGGCGGCCACCAATGTGATGCGCCGAAAGTCATGCCCTTTGGCAATCATTTGAGTGCCCACCAAGACATCGACTTCGCCGCTGTGCACACCTGCCAATTGCGCTTCTAGCGAGCCCTTCAATTTGGTGCTGTCTGCATCAATGCGCATCACCGTCACGGGGTCGCCATTGGGTCGTTTGACATCCACCAACAGCTCGGCCAAATGCTCTTCAAGTTGTTCGGTGCCGCGCCCCATGGGTGCGATGTCTGCGTTGCCACAGGCTGGGCATGCACGGGGCACACGCTCGGTAAAGCCGCAGTGGTGGCAGCGCAAGGTGCGGTCTATTTTGTGAAATACCCGAAACGCACTGCAATGCGCGCATTCACTTTTCCAATCGCAATCTGCGCAATGCAATACGGGTGCATAACCCCGTCGGTTGAGAAGCAACATACTTTGCTCGCCCTTGGCCACACGCTCTTGAATGGCGGCCATCAAGGGTGCAGACAAAACAGTTTTACGCGGCTGGTGGTTCATGTCTACGCGGCGCACGAAGGGCAGTTGACCAGCCCCAATGCGCGCGGGCATGGGCAAGCGCACATAACGTCCACCTTCTGCAGCAGGCCTGCTGTGATGCCAGCTTTCTAATGAAGGCGTGGCCGAACCCAAAATCACTTTGGCGCCTTCAAGGCGCGCTCTGTAAATGGCCAAATCACGGGCCGAATAACGCGCGCCTTCTTGTTGTTTGTAACTGGCATCGTGTTCTTCATCCACCACAATCCATTTCAAATGGGGCATGGAGGCAAAGATAGACATGCGCGTGCCCAGCACAATGCGGGCGCTGCCTTGGTGAGCCGCCAACCAACTTTTCAATCTTTGCGGCCCAGTCATACCGCTGTGCATAGAGACCACGCCAGTATCGCCAAATCTGGCTTTCACGCGTGCCTCAAGTTGCGGCGTGAGATTGATCTCCGGCACCATCATCAAGGCTTGTGCATGGGGGTCCTCTGCCAAACACCTGGCAACCGCTTGAAGGTAGACCTCGGTTTTGCCGCTGCCAGTGGCGCCATGCAGAAGAAACGGGCCAGATGCCTCAGCCATTTGCGACAACACCTCGGCTTGTTGTTCTGACAAGGGCCAAGGTGACTGAAGCGCTGTGGCCAAAGTCTCAGGCGCAGTTGCTTGTTTTTTAAAGCGCCTGGCCAGTTGCACAGGCGTAAGGTCTCGGAGTTGAGGCGGCAAGGCGGCCATGGCCACTTCACCCAAAGAGCGTTGGTAATAATGAGCCGTGAATTGCACCAGCTGCAGCCAGTGCGCGCTTAAGGGCGCCACCGCTTCTAAAACTGCGATCACTTGACGCAAAGTGTGCGAGCTCAGTGTTTGTGGCGCAGTGCTGTGAACGCCCCACACCACACCTAAAACTTCGCGATTTCCAAAAGGCACCCTGACCAACTGACCGACAGATGCAGGCAATTCAGTGACGTAGGTCAGCAAACCGCCCACCTGACTGTGTGCGGGAGCAGAAACTGCAACGTCAAGCCACTTTTGCATTCAAAACCTTTTGAGCAGCTTTAACATGAAGGCGCCCTTGCATGGTGTGAAGTTTTGCTCATAAATATTCTTGAAACAACAGGTAAGTTGTTGTTTTTCATGACCTTTAGAAGCAGTCCCAATAAACTGTGGATAACTTTGTTGAAAACCCTGCGCGATGACCCGCAAACCCTTGAAAAATAAGGCTTTGATTGGATTGCTCGCGAACTGAGCAGTTTCATAAAAATGATTAAAAACAACAACTTAGAATATACGAGAGGATAGCGCAAAGCTTACAAGCCGCAACATAATCTTAAAATCTTTAGAGCGAACTTTTGTGCATAAGTCAATAGAAAAAACCCAAAAATTTAAATATTTTTGGGTCTTTAAGTGGGTTTGTTTGCAGTATGCAAAACTTTTCTGGCTTCAGCGCCTGAGGGCTTTTGAATGCGAGTGAACCGCTTCCACCAATGCCGAAACATGCTCAGGCGGCGTGAATTGGCTAATGCCGTGGCCTAAGTTGAAAATGTGTGTGGGCCCCGTGGTGTTTTTGTCTGTGTGGGGCTTGCCAAAACTGTCCAAAACCCGAATCACTTCCTTTTGAATCTGCGCTGGCGGTGCAAACAGCACGTTGGGGTCGATGTTGCCCTGCAGCACTTTGCCAGGCCCCCCCACCTTACCGCCCACCATTTGGCGGGCGCGGCCCAAGTTCATGGTCCAGTCTAGGCCCAGTACCTCGCAATCCAATTGGCCCATCTCCTCAAGCCACAAACCACCGCCTTTGGTGAAGACAAGGCGCGGAATGGTGGCGCCGTTGTGCACTTTCTTCAGCAAGGCCAGAACCTTGGCCGTGTAAGCCAGGCTGAACTCTTGAAAAGCGCCATCGGCCAAGACACCGCCCCAACTGTCAAAAATCATCACGGCTTGAGCACCGGCTTCAATTTGGGCATTTAAATAACTGGCAACGGCTTGGGCGTTGACCTCCAAAATGCGGTGCATCAAATCGGGTCGGCTGTAGAGCATGGACTTCACCAAGCGGTAATCGTCCGAGCCTTTGCCTTCAACCATGTAGCAGGCCAAGGTCCAGGGGCTGCCAGAAAAGCCAATGAGGGGCACACGGCCATTAAGTGCTTTGCGGATGGACGTCACTGCATCAAAGACGTAACGCAACTTGTCCATGTCGGGCACTTGCAGTTCAGCCACAGCGGCTTCGTCTCGCACTGACTTGGCAAAGCGGGGGCCTTCGCCCAGCGCAAAACTCAAACCCAGCCCCATGGCGTCTGGCACGGTCAAGATGTCGCTGAACAAAATGGCTGCATCCAAAGGGTAGCGATCTAGCGGCTGCAAGGTGACTTCCGTTGCGTAGTCCACGTTGGTGGCCAAGCCCATGAAGCTGCCAGCCTTGGCGCGGGTGGCGCAATACTCCGGCAAATAACGACCTGCTTGGCGCATTAGCCAGACGGGCGTGTGGTCGGTCGCTTGTCGCAAACAGGCGCGCAAAAAAGTATCGTTAGACAGGGGTGCAAAGCTGGCTGTGGTCATATGAATTCTGAAAATTTCTGTGCGATTCAATCGAAAACTTGAACATTCTCGCAGAATGGCTGAAGGCCATAGTGCTTTTGACGATCAGCCCATCAATTGGGGGGTGAGGCCTTGACTTGGCTGAGGACCCCTTGAATTTCGCTCACGCTGGGCAACTCAGACAGCAAGCGCACAGATTGCCCCGGGGCGTACCAGGCGTAAACGGGCACACCGTTGCGGCCTAGCTCGTTCAAAGCGGCGGTGATTTGGGGATCGTATCGCGTCCAATCTGCCCTCAGCAATAAGACATTTTTGCTGGCAAATTCAGCCAACAAGCTGGGGTTTGAAAAAGTGACTTTCTTGTTGAATTGACATGACACGCACCAAGCGGCGGTGAAGTCCACAAAAACGGGTTGCCCCTTTTGGATGGCGGTGGCCACTTTTTCAGCCGACCATGCGTCCCATTGGCCTGGCTTTGGGGCTTGATTGCTTGACAGGGAACTCGCTTGCGTCGGGCTAGGTGCTTGGGCCTCCACCTGGGTCCACATGGGCCCCCAATGCCAAATCGACAATGCCAAGACGACCACGGCCAATGCCGCCATCACGCGGCGTACTTTGCCGTTCAGTGTCAAGGCCCAGATTAACAAAGTCAAACTCAACAAGCAGGCTAAAAATCCAGACACACCATCCAAGCCTACCTGCTGCCCCAAGACCCACACCAACCAAACGACGGTGGCGTACATGGGAAAGGCCATGAACTGACGGAATGTCTGCATCCAGGTGCCGGGTCGCGGCAAGAACCTCACCCAGCCCGTATTGAAAGAAATGGCCATGAAGGGCAGTGCCATACCAAAGCCCATGGCCAGAAAAACGGGCAAGGCCTGCCAAGCCGGCAAACCAATGGCCAAGCCCAAGGAGGCTCCCATAAACGGCGCCGTGCAGGGTGAGGCAATGACCACCGCAAACACGCCCGACCATAGCGAATTGGCGATGGGGTTGGACCATTGGAAGCCCGCAGCTGAACTTGGCACGAACGAACCAAACTCAAACATGCCCGACAGGTTCAAGCCGATGACGGCAAACAGCATGGCAAGCGCACCGACCACCCAAGGCGATTGCAACTGAAAGCCCCAGCCCATTTGCGATCCGGCGGCCCGCAATGCCAGCATCAATGCGCCTAAAACCAAGAAAGAAATCAAGACGCCAGCAGTGAAGGCCCAAGCCGAGAGTTTCATGTCTCGGGGCCGATTGGCCAGTTGTGTGATGCTCAAGAGTTTGATGGCCAACACCGGGAAAACACAGGGCATCAAATTCAACAAGATACCGCCCAGTAAGGCACCCAACATGGCAAAAATCCAAGTGGCCCAAGGTGCTGGCGCCAGGATGGGGGGCGCCAATTTTTGAAGGGTGGGCGCCAAGTTGGCGTAGGTGGGTGGCGGGTCAGAAAACACTTGCCATTGGCCTTGAACAGGTGTCTCAACGGTCCATTGGCGGCCAGAGGGCGCATCGGCCTTGCCCTGCACCAGCAACCATGTCATTTGCTGAGGGCTGTCCATGCGTTCGCTTGAAACTTGCAAGCTCACCGTGGCACCCGTGGTCACCTCACCAGAACCGCTGCTAGAGCTCGCTTTTTGAACGACAGGTACAGCACTGTTTTGAACCACGTTGGCCGTTTGAGGGAACACCGTCCAGTCACTGTTTTGCAGTTCTGGCGGCAATTGCGCCAAGGTCAGATCAAGGCTGCGGCCGTCTTTGGAAATTTGGGCCCGGTGCTTGCCCTTCAAAGGCTGCGCTTGCCATTGCAAGGCTTTTTCAAATGCACTTGCGGCCATCGATGTGCTGCCTTTGATGGGCACCCTTAAACTGAAACTTCCCTCCTGCGGAATGCACTCTTGTTTGCAAACCAGCCAGTTGGCATGCAACTCAATTTGCACCGAACTCTCGTTGCCTTGCGGTTTGAAGGACTTGCTCACTTGTACGGGCGTGACCAGCAACAGGGCGTCTTCATACCCAAAATTGGCCAGTGGGCCAATGGGAATTCGGCGAGGGGCTGGCCAAATTAAGTTGCCCGCCACCAGGCCCTCAGGCAATTTCCACTCAAGGACTGTCGGCAGACCAGAATCGCCGGGGTTGCGCCAATAGGTGTGCCATTCGGGTTGATGTACCAGCTCTAAGCCCAGCCAAAGGGTTTTGCCTGCTTCGATGCCATTGGGCGCTTCGGCCAACAGGGTGGCTTTGACTTGGGGTGTTTGCACCATTTGACCCAAGGGGCGTGGGCTCAAAATCTGTGTTTGTGCTTGCCCGTTGGACGTCAAAACCGCAAGCAAAACCATGCCCACCCACGAACAACGAAGGTTTAAAAGAAGCTTGCGCAAGGGGTAGAAAAACAAAGTCAAGAACCTAAAGGCCAAAAGCTCAACTCTACACTGCAAAATCATGCCCTTAAATTCTGCGCCTCTATTAAACTGAGCAGATTGAAAAGCCCCTAGACATGTCACATCACATTCACTTTTGGTCCGACTTGACCACCAACGACTTTGGCCGCCTAGATACCGCGCGCGCCATTGCCGTGTTGCCTTTGGCGGCTACCGAGCAGCATGGACCGCATTTGCCTTTGTCCGTCGATGTTGACATTGTGAATGGCGTAGTTCACTCAGCCATGACCCGTTTGAATGCGGGTGCCTCACCAACAGCCAATAAGTTGAACCCCAAAGACTTGTCCATCTTGGTTCTGCCTACGCAAAGCGTAGGACTCAGTCCTGAGCATGCGGCGTTTGCCGGCACGCTCACCTTAAAAGCCGAAACACTGATCCGGCTCTGGACAGACATTGCAGAATCTGTCAAAGCCGCAGGCATCCACAAACTGGTGCTGTTCAATGCGCATGGTGGCCATGTAGGGGCCATGGATGTGGTGGCCCGCGATTTGCGCGCCCGCTTAGGCATGTTGGTCTACAGCGTGAGCTGGCATCAGTTGCCCTTGCTCGATGAAAAGGGCCAAGATGCCAACGCCCTTTTTACAGACCATGAACACCGCTTTGGTGTGCATGCGGGTGAGGTCGAAACCTCGGTCATGCTGGCGCTTAAACCCCACGCTGTCACCATGAGCGAAGCCCAAAATTTCCGTTCAAGTTCTGAAGACCGTGCCCGTTCGTTTCCCATTCTGGGCAACGGCCGAAGCGCCAAGTTGGCTTGGCAAATGCAAGACTACAACGCGGCTGGGGCGGCGGGCAATGCAGCCGCTGCCACAGCGCTCAAGGGTCAGATTTTGTTAGATGCAGCCGGCCGCGCTTTGGCCGATTTGCTTTTAGAAATAGACCGATTGCCCGCCAACACCCTCAAGACTTAATGGCCCCTTTCTTGACAAGGCTGCCATAGTCCGAAATCAATACTTGGGCAAAACCAGTTCAGTAGCTGTTGGATAGATTTGCTTGGGGCACTCTCGCGACGCATCCACGCAACCACCCTCTGCATAAACGTCTTTGGGATCCCTGATGCGCATCATTTGGTGCAAGATGTGTTGCACTTTGGCGGGGTCTTGCATCGTCTCATGCACGCAAGCATCCACAATGGTTTCATCCATCCACAAATCACCCGCAGCGTTGGTTTTTACGCCATCACGCCAATGGAAAATTTCAATGCACTTGCTTTGCAAAGTGAATGGTTGGTCTCGTTTCCAAAAATTGCTGAACAAGCCGCTGCCCATATAAATCACCCACGAGCCTTCATAACCTGTCACATCAGAGGAGCGCGCATCTGGATTTCGGAACCAAACACGCTCACCTGGCACATAAAAACCAGCAGGCAAGGGCGCCTCTAGCGAGCCATACTCTTGCAAAAAAACTTCATGAAAGAGGCCAGATCGAATGGCATGTTTTTCATTCACCTGTTGCAGTTGTTCCAACAAAGAAGGGTTGTGCTGGCCCGCTTCTTGAGCCAAGCCCAACAAGATCACATATTCGGTTGCGCGATAACAAGAAAAGTCATACAGCTTGCCAGTCGCTTCAGGTTGCGTGGCGCTGATCAAAGCTTCGATCAAGGGCGTATGGGGCTGCAGAATAAATCCGGCCTCTTCTTCATACCGCCAAAATTCGCTGGGCCGCTCTGCCGCATCGGTTTTAAAGGCCAGAGCTGTTTTGCGGGCATCCAACACAATGTTTTCTCGCACCCGCACAGCACTGCTCAGTGCTTCCAAGTCATTGAATTCAAAGCGATGTGGCGAGACCAACATGGCCCAAAGGATCTCTTGCTTTAAATCTTTGGCATGCACGTGCAGCGAGAGTGTGTCGCTGGCAGGGGCATGGAGCTGCATCCAAGCATCGCTCATGCGGCACAACAAGGCGCCAGCGGTTGACGAAATATCCAAGCCCTCTTTGATGCCATGGGACTCAAAAAAGGCGTCACAAGCAGACAGGTCGCATTGGGCGACTAGAAAGCCAGCCGCTTGAGTGGAGTGCGAAGTTGCCTGATGCGAATTTTGCATGGTTATCATTCTGACAAGAAAACAAGCGCACCCCTATCGGGACAAACACTATCAAGCAAAAGTGACCCAATTTCGATAGGCCGCCTGGTCCAGGTGCGGTAAGTTGTTGTAAGAAAGCAGTATGAGCCGGGAGGGTGAAAAGACAAACTCAGTAAGCGCCGTATTTCGAATGCGCAGGTTCAATTCAATGGACGTCTCTGCTGGCGCTTGAAGCACTTGCCCTACCGCGGTTGAGATGGGGCCACCACTAGAAACAATCAAAACACGACCTTGATGGTTTTCTCGCACATGCTTTAACACCGCATGAATGCCTGCCGCAAATTCAGCATAACTTGTCATGCCCTTGGGTTGGGTCTCACCTGCCATCCATTTTTGCAGTGCCGTTCGCAGCAAGCGAAAGTGATGCTTGTACATTTCGGGCGTATCGGGCTTGGCAAGTGGCTCGGGATGAATGGTTTCAATCAAGGCATGACTGTCGTATTCATTGAGCTCAGGCCAGACTTCAGGCGCATTGTTCAGTTGCGCGCCCTGCGCAATGCCTTCCCAAGTTTGCCGGTGTCTTTTCAGGCTGCCCATGAAAACAGCGTCAAACTTCAGCGGCTCTGCGCCAGCCTGTTCGGCAGCCATCTGTTGCCAGTACTCGCCCAAGCGAACGCTCTGCTTCTGGCCCAAGGCACTGAGTTGGTCGTAATCGTCGGCACCGAAAGAAGCCTGACCGTGGCGCACTAAAAGAAGTTGTCCCATGGTGCTTAGTTTAAAGCCACAGGACCCTCAATGTAGGTAGGGTGTCGCCTGCGATCCACATTGAGCCTGATGGAACTTTCTAGAAGTCATTGTGCAAGCATCCATCCTGCTGTTAAAACCAAGACGCAAGACATACAGCGATTGAAAGCCAGCAATCGCGTGCCCTTTAAAAGCCATTCACGCAGCAAACTGCCCATCACGGCATAGGTTAAATTGCTGACCAAGCCAAACAGCATCATGAGTGGCAACAGAACCAAACAACGCTCTAAGGCATCGTCCTTGCCTGCCACCCAACCAGCCACCAACGACAAAGCCAGCATCCATGCCTTGATGTTCAGGAATTGAAGTACAACACCTTGGAAGAAAGTGATCTGCAGTCGGCTCTCATCGGCTGTTGCCATCTCGCGAGTGCGCCAAAGTTTGCTTGCCAACCACAACAAATACAAAGTACCCCCTAGCAAAATCACCCACCGAAGGGCTGGGACAGCCAACACCAAGTTGCCCAAACCAGCCATGCAGATGGCCAACAACAAGCCCCAGCCTACAGGCACAGCCACAATGAACTTGAATGCTGACCGCAGTCCCTGATTGGCAGCCAAAGCCGTCGACAGGGTGGTATTGGGCCCAGGCGTGAAGCTGGCTGCGGTTGACAACACCAACAAGGCGGTGAACTCTTCAGGGCTGAAAACAAAGTTCATGCAAATATCACGGTGTTGAAAGTGCTTCCCATCGCTCTAAGGCCTTGACCAATTCAGTGTCTATCTGTGCATCGCGGGCAAACAAGGCTGCGGCCTTTGCAGGGTCTTGGGCAAACAAAGTGCTGTCTGCGAGGGCTGCTTGAACTTCGCTCTGTTCTTTTTCCAAGCCTTCAATCAAAGCAGGCAAGCCGTCCAGTTCACGTTGTTCTTTGTAACTTAACTTTTGTGCGCTTTTCACAGCGGTCTTGGGCTGTGCCGTTGGCGCTTTGACGGGCTTGGCTTGAGAAGGTGTGGCGGCTTTGTTGCCCGTATTGGACTGCGTCGCTGCCTTGGCGGCGGCCGCCTTGTTCTGCGCTTGGATGCTTTGGCTGCGCAGCGATTGGGTAAGCCAATCTTGCACCGAGCCTTCGTACTCTCGCCAAAAACCAGGGTTCTCAGGCGTGGCTTCGCAGGCAATGATGCTGGTCACCACGTTGTCCATGAAGGCGCGGTCGTGACTGACCAAGAAAACCGTGCCTTGGTAATCTTGCAGCAACTCCTCTAGGAGTTCCAGTGTTTCAATGTCCAAGTCGTTGGTGGGTTCGTCCAGCACCAAGACATTGGCGGGCCTGGCAAACAAGCGCGCCAGCAACAAGCGATTGCGCTCGCCGCCAGACAATGATTTGACGGGCGATGTGGCGCGTGCAGGTGAGAACAAGAAGTCACCCAAGTAGCTCTTGACGTGCTGACGCTTGTTGCCAATCTCGATCCACTCACTGCCCGGGCTGATGAAGTCTTCTAAGGAAGCTTCCAAATCGAGGGCGTTGCGCATTTGGTCAAAGTAAGCCACTTGCAAATTGGCACCTTGGCGAATTTTTCCACTGTCGGCCTCAAGCTCACCCAAAATCAATTTCAAGAGGGTCGTTTTGCCTGCGCCGTTGGGGCCCAGCAAGCCAATCTTGTCGCCGCGCAGCAGTGTGGCTGTGAAGTCTTTCAAAATGACTTTCACATCGCCTTCAGGAGAGGTGAATGATTTGCAAACATCCGTGAGTTCTGCAACCAACTTGCCCGTGGGTGCCCCGGAGGCCACTTCCATGCGAACGCGCCCCACTTGTTCTCTGCGCGCACTGCGCGTGGCGCGTAAATTTTCAAGCCGTACGATGCGGCTTTGACTTCTTGTGCGGCGTGCTTCCACGCCTTTGCGAATCCAAATCTCTTCTTGTGCCAACAACTTATCGGCCTTGGCGCTGATCACGGCCTCCTGCGCCATTTGCTCTTCTTTGTTGATTTGATACTGCGCAAAGTTGCCCGGATAACTGCGTAAGCGACCGCGGTCCAACTCCACAATGCACGTGGCAATGCGGTCTAAAAATGCGCGGTCGTGCGTGATGGCCACCACGCTGCCTTTGAAGTCGATCAAGAGTTGCTCTAGCCAAGCAATGGAATCCAAATCAAGGTGGTTGGTGGGCTCGTCCAAAAGCAACACATCAGGATGTGTCACAAGGGCTTGGGCCAGTGCCACGCGCTTGCGATTGCCGCCAGACAAAGTGGCCACCTTGGCGCCAGGGTCCAGGTGCAAGCGGTGCAATGTTTCATCGACACGTTGCTCCCATCCCCAGCCGTCGAGTGATTCAATTTGGCTTTGCAACACATCCAGATCGCCCACGCAATTGCTGTAGTCATCAATGAGTTTCATCACAGGGGCTAGGCCGCGCTGTACAGATTCGAAGATGGTGTCTGCCGATTCAAGCACAGGCTCTTGTGCCACATAGGCAATGCGAACACCTTGTTGGACATGCATGGTGCCGTCATCGGCGTACTCCATACCCGCCAAGATTTTGAGAAAAGATGATTTGCCTGTGCCGTTGCGGCCAATGAGGCCAATGCGCTCGGAAGTTTCCAGTGCAAAGTCCGCGTGATCAAGCAGTGCTACGTGGCCGAAAGCCAGAGATGCGTCAAGTAAAGTAATAAGAGCCATGCGGCGATTATCAATGGCAAAAGAAAAACGGAAGGCAGGGCTTGCGTATCCTCAAAAATCTGTGCTATATTCGATCTCTCGCTTCAAAACAGATTGTTTCAAGCGGGTCGGATAAGCCCCTAGCTTAAGCCTGAGTCCAAGCAACAGTTTTACTGGCTGCAAGCACTCAAGCAAATGCAACAGGCAAGCCCCGAGCAGTTTTATTAGTTTGAAAAAACTTTTAAAAAAGTGAAAAAAACTAAAAATTTTTTCACCCAGCACAAAAAACCGTGCTAGACTGCAAGGCTTCGCTGAAATGTTTTGAAATTCAAACTTCAAGTCTTCAGCAAATCGGACAAAGCCCCGAGCAGATAAAAAGCAAACGGTTTAAAAAGTTTCATAATTTTTTAAATTGCTTGCAAAAGCCCCGAAAACGGTGCTACACTGCAAGGCTCCGCTGATCGCAGCGCAGTGCAACAAAACGACACTCAGTGTTGGCCTGTTGTGCTAAAGATCTTTAAAAATATACAGCCGATAAGTGTGGGCGTTTGATGGCGATTGCCAAGTTCTACGGAACTAAGTCTTAATTGGCTTACAAACGCTCATGGAAATAGAAGTGAAGTTCACTTCAATTCCGTTTTTATGAGTTGCTCGAAAGAGCGAAAAAATTCAAGATCGAACTATAGAGTTTGATCCTGGCTCAGATTGAACGCTGGCGGAATGCTTTACACATGCAAGTCGAACGGTAGAGGGGGCAACCCCTTGAGAGTGGCGAACGGGTGAGTAATATATCGGAACGTGCCCAGTCGTGGGGGATAACGTAGCGAAAGTTACGCTAATACCGCATACGATCTAAGGATGAAAGCGGGGGATCGCAAGACCTCGCGCGACTGGAGCGGCCGATATCAGATTAGGTAGTTGGTAGGGTAAAGGCCTACCAAGCCAACGATCTGTAGCTGGTCTGAGAGGACGACCAGCCACACTGGAACTGAGACACGGTCCAGACTCCTACGGGAGGCAGCAGTGGGGAATTTTGGACAATGGGCGAAAGCCTGATCCAGCCATTCCGCGTGCAGGATGAAGGCCCTCGGGTTGTAAACTGCTTTTGTACAGAACGAAAAGGTTTCTATTAATACTAGGAGCTC
>JAJTDK010000098.1 GCA_021300495.1 Limnohabitans sp.
GCGACACCATGCAAAACACCAAACCCAATGAGCATGGGCATGTCGTTGGCAAAGGTGAGGCAAAGCATGCCCAGCGCGTGCGCCAACATGCACAGCGCAGCCACTTTTCTTTTCTCAAACATATCGCCCAAAGTGGCGCCCAACAGGACGCCGCCCAATTGCGCAAAGGTCATGAACAAGATGACCCAGCTGGCGGTGGCCACCGAATAGCCTAGGCCTTCTTTCATGTGCGTGATGGCATGCACGTTGACGGCAGACACAATCAAAAGTGCCAGACCGTGGCCAATGGCCAGCATCCAAAAGGCCCGAGTTTGAACGGCCTCTTTGGCTGTGAATTCAACTTGAGCTTCAACAGGCGAATCGCCTTGCTCTGCTGCTTTGAGCGCAGGGTCGATGCCATCGACATGTTGGCCGTGGTCCTCAGGCCGCCGCAGAATCATGCCCGCCAAGGGCAGGCCAAAGAGCAAGACCAGCAAACCTGTGCCACCTGCGGTGTATCGCCACCCCCAATGTTGAATCGACCAAGCCATGAGCGGCACGACCAGACCACCCATGGCTAGTCCCAAACTCATGATGGACAGCGCGCGTGCCCTGAATTTTTCAAACCACTGAACCAAGGCCACTGAAAGTGGAAAGTAGCCACTGAGGCTGGCACCAACAGCCATCAAAATAGCACTGGCGTAAAAAGTGGCGACAACATTCACTTGGCTGAGCAAGAACAAGCCAGCGCTGAAAAGCACAATGCCCAAGCGAATCATGGCTTGTGGACCTACTTTGTCCATGATCCAACCCAATACGGGGCCAATGATGGCGGCTTCAACAGATTGCAAAGCGGCAGCACCCGACAAGGTGGTTTTGCTCCAGCCCATTTCGTCAGACAGGACGGCGATGTAGAGTCCCAGGGCTTGGGTGAGGAAGGCGGCTAGCAAAAACTGAATGCCACAGGCAGCACCCACCATGCGCCAACCGTAAAAAATTTTCATTGAGGAGAACAAGCAGCTTTGCGCTGTGAGTAAGACAATAAGAAACTAGTTTAGCAGTTCATTGGGTATCATCTGGATTGGCGCAGGCTTTTTGATAAAACTTGGAGTTACTTTTGGAAGTTTCATTTCACGAAGAGATCAAGGCCCTTCGCATGGGCGAGGGTGAGGTATTTCGAGGTGAGGGCATTCTGGCCATTACCAAAGGCTTGCTTCAGTCGGGCGTTGCTTATGTCGGGGGCTACCAAGGCGCGCCCGTTTCGCACCTTTTAGATGTCATGGTCCAAGCCAAGCCCTACATGGATGAGCTGGGTGTTCATGTAGAAGCCTGTTCTAACGAAGCTTCTGCGGCGGCCATGTTGGGGGCTTCTATTCATTACCCCATTCGCGGGGCGGTCACTTGGAAATCCATTGTGGGTACCAATGTAGCGGCCGATGCCTTGTCCAATTTGTCATCGCCTGGTGTGACGGGCGGCGTTCTGATTGTGGTGGGCGAAGATTACGGCGAGGGTGCCAGCGTTATTCAAGAACGCACTCACGCCTATGCCTTGAAATCGGGCATGTGTTTGCTTGACCCTCGGCCTGAGTTGGGCCAAATGGTCAACATGGTCGAGCAAGGTTTTCGTTTGTCTGAGGCCTCGAACATGCCCGTCATGATGGAGTTGCGCATACGCGCTTGCCATGTGCGTGGGCAGTTTGTGGCCAAAACAAACCAAGCGCCTTTGCTTTCTAAAAAGAACTTGATTCCCGAACCCGCTGGTTTTGATTACATGCGATTGGCACATCCGCCAGTCACTTTTGCACAAGAAAAACGCAAGGTGGCGCACAGGCTGCCTGCTGCGCGTGAGTTCATTCATGGCAATGGCTTGAACGAACATTTCCCTGGTACACAGCACAAACATTTGGGTTTGATTGTGCAAGGTGGGCTCTACAACACGCTCATTCGGGCGCTTCAGCAATTTGATTTGTCAGATGCATTTGGTGTTTCAAGCCTGTCCATTTTGGTCTTGAATGTGACATACCCCTTGGTGCCCACTGAGCTGATCGATTTTTGCAAAGACAAGTCGGCTGTGCTGTTGTTGGAAGAAGGTCAGCCAGAGTACATTGAACAAGAGTTGGCGCTTATGCTGCGCCGTTTAGATTTGCAAACGCCTTTGCATGGCAAAGACATGTTGCCTTCTGGCGGCGAATACACAGCCGAGGTCATGGCGGAAGGTTTGCTGAATTTTCTCAATCGGCATGAACCCAATGCCGTGCCCGAGGCAACGCAAGAATGGTTGCAAGGCAATACAAAGAGACGGCAAGAAGTGCAAACGATGCTTGGAATTCCTATTCCAGCTCGGCCGCCCAGCATGTGCATTGGCTGTCCCGAGCGCCCCGTTTTTTCTGCTTTGAAGTTGGCACAAGAAACGGTAGGCCCAGTGCATGTGTCGGGTGACATTGGTTGTCATGCGCTGGCCACGTTTGAGCCATTTTCTGTAGGTCATTCTATTTTGGGATATGGCATGAGCTTGGCCAGTCGTGCGGGCGTTTCGCCACTCATGAAGCGGCGTGTTTTGTCGGTCATGGGCGATGGCGGTTTTTGGCACAACGGTTTGCTCACAGGTGTTCAAAGCGCACTCTTTAATGGCGATGATGCTGTCTTGCTGATCTTTAAAAATGGCTACACCTCAGCCACCGGAACGCAAGACATCATCAACACACCCACCGAGATGACCAAAGACGCCACAAGCGACAAGCGCGAAAGTGTGGTGCATACCAACCAAGTGATTGAATCCACCTTAAAGGGTTTGGGTGTTCAGTGGTTGAGAACAGTTCACACTTATGAAGTTGCCGAAATGCAGGCCACTCTCACAGAGGCCTTCACCACCGACTTTCAAGGGCTGAAGGTCATTGTGGCCGAGGGTGAATGTCAGTTAGAAAGGCAGCGCCGTATTAAGCCGTGGCTTGCTTCTTTGTTGGCCAAAGGCAAGCGCGTTGAGCGTGTGAAATACGGCGTTGATGAAGACGTTTGCAACGGCGACCATGCCTGCATTCGACTCTCTGGTTGTCCTACGCTCACACTGAAAGACAACCCCGATCCTTTAAAAGTAGATCCTGTGGCCACCGTCATTGAGGGCTGTGTGGGCTGTGGTTTGTGCGGCGAAAACGCACACGCAGCTACTTTGTGCCCTTCGTTTTACCGAGCAGAAGTGGTTCAGAATCCGAGTCCTTGGGAGCGCATTGGCGCTCGCCTTCAGACATGGATGACTCGCTTTTTGCAACCGGCCTAATGGCACCCAAATAGATATCAACATGACTCAAGCTGTATCAATCTTGTTGTGTGCATTGGGCGGTGAAGGCGGCGGCGTCTTGGCCGATTGGTTGGTGGATGTTGCGCGCATCGCCGATTACCCCGCACAAGCCACTTCTATTCCCGGCGTGGCACAGCGCACGGGCGCCACCACTTACTACCTCGAAATTTACCCAGTCTTAAATAGCCAACTCAAGGGCCAAAAACCAGTGCTGGGTTTGAACCCTTTGCCAGGTCGGCTGGATGCCTTGGTTTCCTCAGAGTTGTTAGAAACCGCTAGGCAAATTGGCAATGGTTTTGCGTCGTCAGACCGCACGTGCGTGATCAGCTCATCTTCGCGTGCCCTTACTACCGCCGAGAAAATGGTCATGGGCGATGGCCGTCGCCAAGAAGCACCCTTGCTCGATGTAATTTCTGCCAACAGCTTAAGACACCATGTTCTGGACATGGGCAGTCTGTGCCGGGAAGCGGGCACCATGGTCAGCGCCGTCATGTTGGGTGCCATTGCGGCCAGTGGTTTGCTGCCGTTTGAGCGTCGGCATTATGAAACTTTGTTGTCTGGCAACAGCGCTTCTGCCAAGGCCAGTTTGCGAGGATTTACATTGGCCTTTGAGCGAGTCAGTTTGCAGCGTGAACAAGCGCAGTATGTTGAAAAAGTCTTGTCACCTGCTGCGCCAAAGGCAAGTTTGGTTTTTAGCTTGCCAACTCAAGTGGCACAGCAGTTTCCACAGCACACGCACGAACTCTTGGCCTTGGCATTTGATCGATTGGTTCAATACCAAAACGAAAGCTATGCACAACTCATGGTGACGCGCTTGTTGAAATTAAAAGCCATTGAATTGGCCAGCCCAGGTGCATCTGCTGAATGTCCAGTGACCACAGAAGCCATTCGATGGTTGGCTTTGTGGATGGCTTTTGACGACATCATTCAGGTGGCCCATCTGAAAAGCAAAGCAACGCGTTGGGAACGTGTGTCAACAGAGGTGAAACTCAAAGAGGGCGAATTGCTCAAAGTCTATGACCACTTCAAGCCAGGTGTGCCAGAGATTGCAGCCATGCTGCCTTCTTCTTGGGCTCAGGGTTTATTGAGGTGGGACCGTGCACGCATTTTGAAGGGCAAGGCCGCATGGTCAATGCCGATTAAGTTGGCTCGTCACTCCGTTGTTGGCCTTTTGAGTTTGCGTTTTTTGGCGGCCATGCGGGCACTGCGGCCCCTTGGCAGTCGCTATGCTACCGAACAAGCGCTCATTGAAGAATGGCTTGAAGGCATTGGCCAAGCTTGCCTGCGTTCGTCTGAATTGGCTTTAGAAGTTGCAAGGTGTGGGCAGTTAATCAAGGGCTACGGCAGTACCAATGAACGCGGCAAAGATAACTTGCTTCATATTTTGAGAACGGTTTGTCAGCCTACAGCAGAGAAATCTGTGGATGCTCAAGCGTCAGTTGTGGCTCAAATTAGAAAAGCTGCTTTGCAAGACGAAAAAGGTCAGTCCTTTGATCTTGCCTTGTTACAACATGGTGCGCCTGCGCGCCCCGTCAAAGAACAACCCATTCTTTGGATGAAAAATCCGAGAGTGAAACAAGCTTCATAAAAAAACTGACATTGATTCAGACCCACAGGAGACATCATGAAAAATACCCATCAAGTCCATTTGAGTTCTCAATTCACGCGGCGTACGCTTGCTGCCGCTTTGTCGGTGCTTTTGCTTGGCCCTGCTTTGTGTGCCAATGCACTGGCTCAAACTTGGCCTTCTAAGCCTATCAAAGTGGTTGTCAACTTTCCGCCGGGTGGCGCTGCTGATCAAATAGCACGTGCTGTTGGCATACCCCTGGCAGAGGCTCTTGGCCAACCCGTTGTGATAGAAAACAGAGGCGGTGCCAATGGCAATTTAGGCGGCGACATCGTGGCCAAGTCTGCCCCCGATGGCTACACCTTCCTCATGAGTTCTGGTGGCATGGTGTCTGTCAATCCGCACATTTATGCGCGCATGTCATTTGATCCCACCAAAGATTTGGTGCCAGTGGCCTCTGCTGCCAGGGTGTTGGTTTTCTTGGTGGCCAAACCCAGTTTGCCTGTTGACAATATTCAAGGCTTTATAAAATACGCCAAAGAAAATCCGGGCAAGCTTTCTTATGGCTCTGCAGGCAATGGCAGCTCGCCCCATTTGGCCGGCGAAATGATGAAGAGCCAAGCCGGATTGTTTGCAGTGCACGTGCCATACCGTGGTGCTGCACCTGCTTTGCAAGATGTGTTGGCCGGTCAATTGGATTTTTACTTTGACCCTGGCATCGGCTTGGGTCAGGTGCGTGCTGGCAAACTCAAATTGTTGGCGGTGGGTAGCCTGAAGCGCTCTCCCTTGTTTCCAAACGTGCCCACTTTGGATGAGTCGGGCCTCAAAGGTTTTGACGCTGACACGGTGTTTGGCTTCTATGCCCCAGCAGGTACACCTGCCGATGTGATCAGCAGAGTCAACCGTGAAATCAACCGCATTTTGTCAACGCAA
>JAJTDK010000099.1 GCA_021300495.1 Limnohabitans sp.
ATGGCCGCGTGACCATGTTGGGTGATGCCGCGCACGGCATGCTGCAGTACATGGCACAAGGTGCGTGCATGGCCATTGAAGACGCTGTCACTTTGGGCGAAGCCATGAAGCATTATCAAGGTGATGTGGTCAAAGCCTTTCAGCTGTATGAGAAAAGCCGCATTCCACGCACGGCGCGAGTGGTGCTGTCGGCCCGTGAAATGGGCCGCCTGTATCACGCCAAAGGTGTTGAGCGCTTGGTGCGCAATCAACTGTGGGAAGGTCGCACACCCGAGCGCTTTTACGATGCGCTGGAGTGGTTGTATGGCTGGCGTGCTGAAAATTCATTGGCGCTTTAAAGACCGCTGAACTTTCTAGACTCCTTTAAAGTCGCTTCTACAATAGGACCTAGTCCGAATCTAGGGAGCCCGAGTGTCCGATCAATTGGCGGTGATACCGCAATACCTGATGCCCAAGCTGGCCATGACCCGCTTGGCGGGCCGCGTGGCCAGTGCTGAGTGGGGCACAGTCACCACCTGGGTCATCAAGCGTTTTGTCAAACGCTACAACGTCAACATGAGCGAAGCCGCTCATGCTGACCCCGCTCACTACAAAAGCTTCAATGAATTTTTCACTCGTCCTTTGAAGGAAGGTGTGCGGCCCTTGGCAAGCAGCACATGGGTTTGCCCCGTCGACGGCGCCATCAGCCAATGCGGAGCCATTGAACGCGACCAAATCTTTCAAGCTAAAGGCCATCAATACAGCACACGGGCTTTGGTGGGCGGCGATGCCGCTCTGGCTGCGCAATTTCAAAATGGTCAATTTGCAACGCTGTATTTAAGCCCGCGCGATTACCACCGCATTCACATGCCCATTGCGGGTAAGTTGTTGCGCATGATTCATGTGCCAGGTGATTTGTTTTCTGTGAACCCCACTACGGCACGTGGTGTACCAGGCTTGTTTGCACGCAATGAGCGTGTGGTGTGCGAGTTTGAAACCGAAAAAGGCCCTATGGTTTTGGTGCTGGTTGGCGCCACCATTGTGGGCAGCATGGCCACGGTGTGGCATGGTCAGGTGAATCCGCCTCGCCCTGGTACCGTGCGTGAATGGCGATATGACTCTCAAGACGTGCGCTTGCAAAAAGGCGAAGAGATGGGCCGGTTTTTATTGGGCTCGACCGTGGTGATGCTGTTTCCAGAAAACAGCCTTCAGTTCCCAGGCGATTGGCTCAGCACGCGGCCACTTCAAATGGGCGAAGCAATGAGCGGCAACTGATCGGCGGCAGATTGAGGATTTGGTAGAGAGGCTAAAAATTGGAAGGCTTTCGCCTTCAAATTTCAATCTTCGAGCCCAACTCCACCACCGAGTTATTCGGCAGTTTCAAAAATTCAGCTGCGGCACTGGCGTTCAAGTGCATCTGTGCAAACAGCTTCTCACGCCATGTGGCCATGCCGCCGCCGATGGTTGGAATGACAATGTCACGTGACAAGAAATAACTGGTGCTCATAGGATCAAGGTCGGCACCATGAACTTTTAACTGTTCCAAGGCCTTCGGCAAATCGGGATCATTTTTAAAGCCATAGTTGACGATCACTTGCCAGCAGTCGTGGTGCAAAGGCTCAATTTCTATTCGCTTGTTCAATCCGATCCAGGGTACTTCGTGGTTTTGAACCGTGACAAACAAGTTTTGTCGGTGCAACACTTTGTTGTGCTTGAGGTTGTGCAACAAGGCGTTGGGCACACTGCCAATTTCGGCAGTCAAAAATACAGCCGTGCCCTCCACGCGGGCAGGTGGTGCTACAAAAATAGCGTCTAAAAAATCGACCAAGCTGAATCCGTCAGCCTTCCTCGACTCATTCAACAAACGACGACCATCACTCCAAGTAACCATCAGCAAGAAGATGCCGCTGGCAATGACCAAAGGGAACCAGCCACCTTCAAAAAGCTTCATGAGGTTAGAAGCCCAAAATGCAAAGTCCACCACAAAGAAAAATCCGGTTGCGCCAATGCAAAGTGACAGCGGTAATTTCCAGCTGTAGCGAATCACAAAGAAGGTCAAAATGGTGGTGATCAACATGTCGGTACAAACCGCAATGCCGTAAGCTGCAGCCAAATTGCTCGAAGATTTGAACAAAGCTACGGCCAGCACAATCAGAACAAACAAACCCCAATTCACCAAGGGGATGTAGATTTGACCCAGTTCCTTCACGCTGGTGTGAAGCACTTGCAAGCGGGGCAAATAACCCAACTGAATCACTTGCTTGGTGACACTGAACGCGCCCGTGATCAAGGCTTGAGAAGCAATGACCGTGGCCATGGTGGCAAGACACACCAATGGAATCAAGGCCCAATCAGGGGCCATCATGTAAAAAGGATTTTTGACGGCCTCGGGGTTGGACAACAACAACGCACCCTGGCCAAAATAATTCAAAGTCAAGGCAGGCATGACGGTGGTGAACCAAGCCAATCGGATGGGCTGCTTACCGAAGTGACCCATGTCAGCATAGAGCGCCTCGCCGCCGGTCACACACAAGACCACGGCTCCCAAAATGATGAAGGTGGTGCCCGGGTTCTCCCATATGAACATCACCGCATAGTGCGGGCTGATGGCCCACAAAATTTCTGGGTGAGCCGAGATGTGATAAACACCCAAAATGGCAATGGCTCCAAACCAAACCAGCGTAATAGGGCCGAAGAATTTGCCAATGCCTGCTGTGCCTCGCTTTTGTACCGCAAACAAGGCAAACAAAATCAACAAGGTGAGGGGAATGACGGCCTTTTTAAAGTTGGGAGAAATGATCTCCAAACCCTCGACCGCGGAAAGCACTGAAATGGCCGGTGTGATCACACCATCGCCATAAAACAAACACGTGCCGAAAATACCCAGCATCAGCAAAACTTTGCGCAAACGAGGTTGGTCTTTGACGGACTGAGAGGCCAGTGCCAACATGGCCACCAAACCGCCCTCGCCGTGGTTGTCGGCCCGAAGCACAAGGCTGACATACTTCAGCGAAATGATGGTGGTGAGCGTCCAAAAGAAAATGGACAAAATGCCGTAAATGTTTTGAGTTGTGAACTCTACATGCCCAGATCCGAAGACCTCTTTCATGGCATACAACACACTGGTACCGATGTCGCCATAGACCACGCCGATAGCACCGACGGTCAGGGCGGTTAAAGAGGTTTTGCTTGAAGACACAAAAAATCAGCCCAGCATCGAGTCGGGGCTTTTGTTCAGAATGACCGCGATTCTGCGCCTCTTTTCAGATCTTGACCATGGAGGCTGGCGTCTAAAAGACAGCACTGTCTGGAAATGTTGCACCGCAGCAACTCAGGCAAATTTCCGAATACTTTAGTCGTAAACCTCGGCCTCTGGATCAGTTGACTCGAGCTCATAACTGGCTGCCAACATGGCCAAGCGGCCAATGACACCGTACATGTAGAAGCGATTGGGCACGCTGGCACCAGGCTTCATGCCCGGCTGCGGCAGGTGGGGGGTTTCGGCAAAAGCCAAGGGTACAAAACTGGCGCCCGGCGCGTTCAAGTTTTCGTCAACACCGCGCTCGGCATGGACTCGGTAGAAGCCGCCCACCACATAACGGTCCATCATGTAAACCACCGGCTCGGCCACGGCATCGTTCATGCGTTCATTGGTGAGCACGCCCTCTTGAATGATGACGTCGCTGACCACTTGGCCGTCTTTGATCACGCTCATTTTGTTGCGTGTTTTGCGGTTCAGTTGATCAAGGTCGGACACATCACGCACCGTCATGATGCCCATGCCGTAGGTGCCGTTGTCGGCTTTGACAACCACAAACGGCTTTTCGTTGATGCCGTACTCTTTGTACTTGCGCTTGATTTTGGTCAAGAGCCCATCGACATTGCTGCGCAGGGCTTCAATGCCCAAGCCTTCTGCAAAATTAACATCGCCGCATTGGCTGAACATGGGGTTGATGAGCCAAGGGTCGATGCCTAACAACTTGCCAAAACGTTTGGCCACTTCTTCGTAGCTCTGGAAATGCACGGTTTTGCGGCGCACACTCCAACCAGCGTGCAATGGCGGCAACAAGTGCTGCTCATGCAACTCTTCCAAAATACCGGGCGCGCCAGCCGACAAATCGTTGTTCAGCAAAATGGTGCAGGGGTCAAAGTCTTTCAAACCCAGGCGGTGCTTGGTACGAATGACTGGCTCTAAGGTGACTTGCTCGCCACCCGGTAATTCAATGAGTGTGGCTTCTTTGATTTCTGGATTGATGGAGCCAATGCGCACATTGAGACCCGCCATGTGAAAGATGCGCTGCAACTGAACCACATTGCTCAAATAAAAGGTGTTGCGTGTGTGGTTCTCAGGAATGATGAGCAGGTTCTTGGCTTCGGGGCAGATTTTTTCAATGGCAGCTTGTGCGGCTTGCACAGCCAATGGCAACATCTCTGTGGACAAATTGTTCCAGCCACCGGGAAACAAATTGGTGTCGACGGGGGCCAACTTGAAACCCGCATTGCGAATGTCCACCGAGGTGTAAATAGGGGGCGTGTGCTCCATCCACTCAAGTCTGAACCAGCGTTCGATGGCGGGCATGGAATCAAGAACCCGTTGTTCAAGTTCGTTGATGGGGCCATTCAAGGCGGTGACTAAATGCGGAACCATAAGAGCCTTTTACTTTTTAACTTCTAACTTCACCGTCACCCAGTACCACGTACTTGAGCGAAGTGAGTCCTTCAATACCGACGGGACCACGGGCATGAAACTTATCGGTCGATATGCCAATTTCTGCACCCAAACCAAATTCAAAACCATCTGCAAATCGGGTGCTGGCATTGACCATCACGCTGGCAGAATCGACCTCGCGCAAGAAGCGTTGTGCATGCATGTGGTTACGCGTGAGGATGGCATCGGTGTGATGGCTTGAGTAATGGTTGATGTGCGCAATGGCTTGGTCCAAGTCCGCCACCACTTTGATGCTGATGATCGGTGCCAGATATTCCTCAAACCAATCTTGCTCGGTGGCATCCAGCAACTTGGCACCGGCCACCTGCGACAAAATCATTTTCGCCTTGGGGCAGCAACGCATTTCAACGCCTTTTTCTGCATAAATTTTGCCAATGAGTGGTAAAAATTCTGCAGCTACGCCCTGCGCCACCAGCAAGCCTTCGCTGGCATTGCAGGGGCTGTATTTTTGAGTTTTCGCGTTGTCGGCCACTTTCACGGCCATGGCCACATCACAGGGGTCGTCAACGTAGGTGTGGCAGTTGCCATCCAGGTGTTTGATCACAGGCACTTTGGCCTCGCGGCTGATGCGCTCAATGAGGCCCTTGCCGCCCCGGGGGATGATGACATCGACATACTCTGGCATGGCAATGAGTTGGCCGACCGCCTCGCGATCGGTGGTTTGCACCAACTGCACCGCATGGACCGGCAAGCCCGACTCTTGTAAGGCTTGCTGAACCAAAAGCGCCAAGGCTTTGTTGGAATCGATGGCCTCGGAACCGCCTCGCAAAATGCAGGCGTTGCCACTTTTGATCGACAGGCTGGCCGCTTCAATGGTGACATTGGGTCGGCTTTCGAAAATCATGCCAAACACCCCTAGCGGAACGCGCATTTGACCCACGCGGATGCCGCTAGGCTGTTGTTTCATGCCCAAAATTTCACCAATGACATCGGGCATAGCTGCCAATTGTTCACAACCTTCAGCACAGGTGGCCAGTATTTGGGGCGTGAGGCGCAAGCGGTCGACCATGGGCGCGGCCAAGCCTGCAGCCTGAGCCCGCGCCAAGTCTTTGGCGTTGTC
>JAJTDK010000027.1 GCA_021300495.1 Limnohabitans sp.
CAGCTGGGATGAAGCGCAAGACCGCCACCCACACGACCCCGCAGACCCCAACCACACCTTCTATTTCCATGTGAACGAAGACAGGGTCATTGACGCTTTGCACGGCGGCAACTCTTCGAGGTGGATCAATCACAGCTGCAACCCTAACTGCGAGGCCGATGAAGAAAATGACCGCATCTACATCAAGGCTCTGCGCAACATCAAGGCCGGCGAAGAGCTCAATTACGACTATGGCTTGATCATTGACGAGCCCTACACGCCTAAGCTGAAGGCGGAATACCCCTGCTGGTGTGGCAGTGTCAATTGCCGCAAAACTTTGCTGGCCCCCAAACGCAGACCCGCCACACCCAAGATTCCCAGCCAAATCAAAAAGATTGAAAAGAAAATCAAGAAGCTCAAAAAAGAGCTGAAGACCGTGAAGAAAAAAGCGGCCTGATCGGTACTGAACTGAATTGAGGTGACCTTGAACGCTGGGGCTCCCCATCAACGCTGGCCTGCGGAAGCCATCTGGCAGTCCGTGGTGCCGCAATGGCCAGGGTTCAGCATCGAGATCCTGCCCGAAATTGATTCCAGCAACAGCGAGCTGATGCGGCGCGCCCGACAAGGCCGCCACGATCCTATTTTGTTGCTTGCAGAGCGCCAATCGGCAGGTCGTGGACGTCAAGGGCGAACTTGGGTTGGCGAGCCAGGGCATGCGCTCACTTTTTCCATCGGCTTGCCCTACTACCCCAGCAATTGGTCCGGTCTTTCGCTGGCTGTCGGGCTCAGCTTGGCTGAGTCGCTTGGTGGGGACATCCAACTCAAGTGGCCCAATGACTTGTGGTGCCATCAAAAAAAGCTCGGCGGCATCTTGATTGAGGCCGCCAGCCAAGGCGACCAAAGCTATGCCGTGATCGGCATCGGCTTGAACATCCAACTGCCCGCCAACAAAGACCTCCGAACGCCTCCTGCGGCTCTTTCTGAGTTTTGGCAAGGTGTTAGCGCGCCCCTGGCTTTAGAGCGCGTTGTGAAGCCTTTGCTAGACGCTTTGAGAAGCTTTGAAGCAAACGGCTTCAGCCCCTTACAACAACGCTTCAATGCGCGCGACGCACTTTGCGGTTTGGACGTCACCACCAGCGATGGGCTGTTCGGTTTGTGTGCTGGCGTGGACGATCAAGGCGCCATGCAAATTGACACGCCCAAAGGTCGAGTGAAAGTCAGTAGCGCAGAAGTGAGTGTTCGGCCAAAATGAAACACTTAAAGCTGCGCTGGTTGATTCTGGCCTTGATGCTGTCAAATGCGCTGCTGTATGGTTGGCGCGAAGGCCTCTTTGAAGCTTGGGGTTTCGCGCCTGAAAGTGCGCGTGAACCCTCTCGCAATTTGCAACAGATCCAGCCCGACAATGTCGTCATCACAAGGAAAATCTCATGAGCTTGAAACTTTATTTTTCACCAGGTGCTTGTTCATTTGTGCCCCATTGCATGTTGCAACGGGCAGGCGCCGAATACGAGCCCGTCATGGTCAAGTTGCACAAAGGTGAGCAACACGAAGCCGACTATCAGGCCATCAATCCTCGCGGTCAGGTTCCGGTGCTGGTTGACGATGGACAGGTGGTCACACAGATTTTGGCCATCGTTTTGCACCTCGATCAAAAGTTTCCTGCCGCGCAGTTTTTGCCAACATCGCCCATGGCTCGGGCCAAGGCCATTGAAACTTTGGCCTGGATGAACAACACGGTTCATCCCACCTTCACGCACATCTTCATGCCGCAAAAGTTCAGCGACCAAGCAGACGTTCAAGCCAACCTGAAAGCGTTCAACACGCAGACTTACAAAGGCTTGCTGACTGAATTGGAAAGTTTCGTGAGCACCAAAGCACCTTCTGCATGGTTATCGGGCGATCACCTCGGGCCCTTGGATGCCTATGCGCTGACGCTCACTCGATGGGGTTCTATCGCCGGCATCAACCCTAGCACTTACGCTTTATTGTGGGCGCACGTTCAAAGGGTTGCGGCCGACCAAGATGTCTCCGTGGTGATCGAGCGTGAACGGCTTCAGTTGAACTTGTTCAAAGGCTAAAGTCTTTTTTGCTCTTAGTTCAAAGTTAGCGCGAAAAGCGAATGGTGAAACAAGCGCCAGGGGGCGTCTGCCCGGGGTGTGCCATTTCAACCGTCACAGTGGCGCCATGGCGCTTTGCAATTTCTCGCACAATGGGCAGGCCCAAGCCAGAGCCATCTACATTGGTTCCTAAGGCTCGATAAAAGGGTTCAAACACCCGCTCTCTTTCGGCCGCGCTGATGCCAGGGCCGTTGTCTTCCACTTGCACGGCCAAGGCTTGACTGTAGGGGTCTAACAAAAGGCGCACTGTAATGACGCCTATTCGCTCGGGGGTGCTGGGGGTGTAATGAATGGCGTTGTCAACCAAATTTCGAATCATCTCTTTGAGCAGCGTCGGGTTGCCTTGCAAGGTCAAAAAGCGCCGTTTTTTAGCCGTGTCGACGCCGTCATATCCCAGGTCCAGCCCCTTTTCCATGGCGTGTGGCAATGAGTCATTGAGCACCTCGCTGATCAAGGCCGCCATGTCACACGATTGCAAGTCTATGGACCCAGCGCCTTCTGCCCGAGCCAGCGACAACAGTTGATTGACGGTGTGCGTGGCTTGCACACTCGCACGACCAATTTGTTGCAGTGACTGTTTTAACTCTTCTTCTCCAGCTTCTTTTCTTTGCGCCAAGTCAGCTTGCATGCGCAAACCGGCAAGGGGTGTTTTCAATTGGTGGGCCGCGTCGGCTAAAAATCTTTTTTGAGTGCTTATCGAGTCCTTTAATCGACGCAGCAAATCATTCACTGAGGACACCAGGGGGGCCACTTCCAATGGCACGGCTTTTTCATCCAAAGGACTCAGGTCATCTGATTTTCTAGCGCGTATGCGCTCTTCCAATTCCGACAGCGGCTTGATGCCGCGGACCAAGGCCAACCAAACCAGCAAAACAGCCAGCGGCAAAATTGCAAACTGAGGCAGCATGACACCTTTGATAATTTCAGTGGCCAAGACTGATCTTTTCTCTCGGGTTTCAGCCACTTGAACAAGGACAGAACCTAATTCTGAGGTCGATTTTTCAGAAGTTAACTGAACCCAGGTGTAGGCCACCCGAACCTCGAGGCTGCGCATTTCATCGTCGCGAATTTTGACATCGTAGCTGCTCAGTTTTTCCTCATCTTGAGGTTGCGGCAAATCGCGATCGCCACCAAGCAGCTCGCCTTTGGGTCCAATGACTTGGTAGTACACCAAGTCGGCATCATCGGCGCGCAGCAATTCGCTGGCAGGCTGGGGTAAGTTAAATTGAATGCGTTGTTGATCGGGGCTTAACTTGACCAACTGCGCAAGCGCTTGGACGTTGTAAACCAAAGCGCGGTCAAACGGTTTGTTGGCAAGCCCCTGCGCCACCAACCAAGTGAGCGCCAAACTCACCGGCCACAACAACAGAAGTGGGGTGAGCATCCAATCCAAAATTTCGCCAAACAACGAGCGTTGCTCGCGGCGAAAAAAAGACACTTGCCAATTTTTACGGCTCATTCACCCACGGTGTTCACGGCACCGTTATCCTGGAATTTTTTCAAGGCAATAACCCAGTCCCCGCACAGTTGCAATGCGAATAGGACCCTTTTCAATTTTTTTGCGCAGGCGATGAATGTAAACCTCAATGGCATTGTTGCTCACCTCTTCACCCCACTCGCACAATCGCTCGACCAATTGGTCTTTGCTGACCAAACGTCCCGCGCGCTGCAGCAAGACTTCAAGCAAGCCCAATTCTCGCGCCGAGAGCTCGACCATCTTGCCGTCAATGGTGGCCACACGGCCAGATTGGTCATAGATCAATGGCCCATGTTTGATTTGTGAACTGGCCCCACCCATGCCACGGCGTGTCAGTGCTCGCACGCGCGCTTCAAGCTCTTGCAAGCTAAAGGGCTTGGCCATGTAATCGTCTGCGCCGTAGTCCAAGCCTTTGACGCGCTCTTCCACGCTGTCGGCTGCGGTCAGAATCAGAACGGGTAGCGTAGAGCCCCGTGAGCGCAACTTTTTCAACACCTCTAGGCCGTGCATTTTGGGCAAGCCCAAATCCAAAATGAGCAAATCAAATTCGCTGTTGGTCATGAGGGCCGCATCAGCCTCTGTACCGCTGGCCACATGGTCCACTGCGGCACCACTGCTGCGCAAGGTTCTCAACAAGCCATCGGCCAATACCTGATCGTCTTCTGCAATCAAAATACGCATCTTCGTCTCCTGCTTTTGCCATTGAACGGCTTTGCGAGGCCCTGTGAGGGTCTGGCACAAATTTTAGGCGACTCTGGGTCTTTGCAGTCGAATCTTTCTTCAGGTGCTTAGTTTGCTTTCGTGCGCCTTGCCATCTGGCAAACGCCTCACATGCAATAGGCTTCCAATCCAAGCGCAACGACCGTTGCAACTTCGTTGCCCACAGAAGCCTTGAACTCTTCTTCCGCCTGTGCAACAGCCATTTGAAATGCGGCCAACCATGCCAAGCCTGCTGGCGTAAAAACGACCTGCCTGGCCCTGGCATCTCTTGAGTCACTTTCTCTTTTGACCAAGCCCCATGCTTCGCATTGGTTCACCAAATTGCCCATGGCTTGCTTGCTCATGCCTGCTGCATGCGCCAGTTCTGTCAGCCTTGAACCCTGCAGCGACAAATGGCGCGTGATGTGAATGTGGGCTGCACTGATTTGATCTCTGGCCGCCAAGTTGGACAGGGCCAATGGCACTTGGTCGTTGTTGGCCATCAGGCTCAAAACGCGAGCATCAAATCTGCGCATTGCATGACCTAGTAGGCGACCCAAATGGGTCTCACGCCAGCGATCGTCCAAAGCGGCCGTCAGCGCGTCTCTGGGCTCTAAATTCGGCGCTGAACTGTCATTGACTGGCATTTGCTAATAGTAAAGCAAACTGACTAAAAAATCTATTTACTGGCTGAGACATTGCGTTTACAGTACTGTTCAAGCATCCAGTCTTTGATCAACATTCTGAATGCAAACTTTTTAACCCGTTGATTCTCAAGGAGATTTTCATGAGCGAGCAAAACAGCGACAGAACCAAAGCCCTGCAAGCAGCCCTGGCCCAAATTGAAAAACAATTTGGCAAAGGCACCATCATGCGCTTGGGTGAAGGCGAAGTCATCGAAGACATCCAAGTGGTGTCCACGGGTTCTTTGGGCCTTGACATCGCCTTGGGCGTTGGCGGCTTGCCCCGCGGCCGCGTCGTTGAAATATACGGCCCAGAGTCTTCTGGCAAAACCACACTCACCTTGCAAGTGATTGCCGAAATGCAAAAAGTGGGCGGCCAATGCGCCTTCGTCGATGCCGAGCACGCCCTGGACATCCAATACGCCCAAAAGCTGGGCGTCAACTTGCAAGACCTGCTCATCAGCCAACCCGACACCGGCGAGCAAGCCCTTGAAATTGTCGACAGCTTGGTGCGCTCAGGCGCCGTCGACTTGGTCGTCATCGACTCTGTGGCCGCGCTCACCCCCAAAGCCGAACTCGAAGGCGACATGGGCGACTCACTGCCTGGCCTGCAAGCACGCCTCATGAGCCAAGCTTTGCGCAAGCTCACCGCCACCATCAAGAAAACCAATTGCATGGTTATTTTCATCAACCAAATCCGCATGAAGATTGGCGTCATGTTCGGCTCCCCCGAAACCACCACTGGCGGCAATGCACTCAAGTTCTACGCGTCTGTTCGCTTAGACATTCGCCGTACCGGCACCATCAAGCGCGGCGACGAGGCCATTGGCAACGAGACCAAGGTCAAGGTGGTTAAAAACAAAGTGGCGCCGCCCTTCAAAACAGCCGAATTCGACATTTTGTTTGGCGAAGGCATTAGCCGCCATGGCGAGATCATCGACATGGGCGTCGAAGCCAAAATCATCGACAAGTCGGGCGCCTGGTATGCCTACAACGGCGAAAAGATCGGCCAAGGCCGCGACAACGCCCGTGAGTTTCTGCGCGAAAACGCAGAGCTGGCCGCCGAAATCGAAAACAAAGTGCGCGAATCTTTGGGCATCCCTTTGCTGGCCGAAGCGGTTAACGCAGCCTAAGTCCGCATCAATTTGAATCTCTTTAACAGTTGCGCTCCTTGATCAATGGCTCAGCCTGGGTTTAAGTTGTCCCTCAAAGGACGTGCGCTGCGGCTTTTGTCGCAGCGCGAACACTCACGGGCTGAGCTGGTTCGCAAACTGTCGCCGCACGAAGAAGTGCCAGGTGAATTGGCACAAGTTTTAGACGATTTGCATGCCAAGGGTTTCATCGATGAGGCTCGCGTTCTAGAGTCCGTCGTCAATCACCGCGCAAGCAAGCTGGGCAATGGCCGCATCAAGCAAGAGTTGCAAGCCAAGGGCTTGGCGCCTGAATCGGTGGCTCAGGCCATGAACGATTTAAAAGACTCTGAGTTTGTGCGCGCTCAAGGCGTTTGGCAGCGCAAGTTTGGCTCACCGGCTGCCGACGCCAATGCGCGCGCCAAGCATTACCGCTTTTTACTCACTCGCGGCTTTTCTTCAGAAGTCGTTCGCAAAGTGGTGAAGCTATCTGGCGCCCCCGACGAAGACTTCGAAAGCTAAGTTTCGCAGCACTGAGCTTCGGAACAAGCGCCTTAAAGCCCCAGCATCAGTTTCAGGTTTTGGACGGCGGCTCCGCTGGCGCCTTTGCCCAAGTTGTCTAGGCGAGATACCACCACAGCCTGCCTGTGGGTCTCGTTTCCGAACACCCGAATTTCGAGTTTGTTGGAATCGTTGTTGCCTGTGGCACCTAACTTGCCGCTTTCTTCTGCAGGTACCACGCTGACCCAACCGCCCTCGTTTTGGCTGCTGGCGTAGTGGGCGCGCATGGCTTCAAACACATCAGACACTTTGGGTTTGCCTGGTAAGTCGTCTAAGAACAAGGGCAACTCGACCAACATACCTTGCCGAAAATTGCCAACTGCCGGCAAGAAGATGGGGCGGCGTGTGAGGCCGGTGTACTTCATGATTTCGGGCACATGCTTGTGCTGGAGGCCTAAAGCATAGGCCTCGTGCAAGGGTGCGCGGCCTGCTTCATAGTCTTCAATCATGGCGCGACCGCCACCAGAGTAACCACTCACTGATGGCAAAGACACTGGAAAATCTGGAGTTAAGACGCCGGCACTGACCAAGGGGGCCAGGATGGCGATAGCGCCAGAGGCATAACAACCTGGGTTGCTG
Source organism: Limnohabitans sp. (assembly GCA_021300495.1). Lineage (GTDB taxonomy): Bacteria > Pseudomonadota > Gammaproteobacteria > Burkholderiales > Burkholderiaceae_C > Limnohabitans_A. Next base: position 7,226 of record JAJTDK010000027.1, read on the forward strand.
ACACGCTGCGCATTGACCACCGCCTGGCGCTGGCCAGCGCGCATTTCAGGAAATCCGAAGACCCAGCTGTCGTTCACACGGTGTGCGGTGGAGGCATCAATGATGCGTGGTTTGTGACCGGCCAAAGCATCGATCATGGCCACCGACTCCTTGGCGGCGTCATCGTGCAAGCACAGAACCACCAAATCAACCTGGGACATGAGTTCTCGCTTGGCTTCTGGGTCTTTGCGTTTTTCAGGCGCGATGCTCACAAGCTGAACTTCGGGCATGGCCAGCAGACGCTCTCGGATCAAAAGTCCGGTGGTTCCAGCTTCGCCATCGATGAAAATTTTGGCCATTCAGGGCTCTCCCAAGATATTTTTGCTGGCCGTCATGTCAATGTAAGTGACTCGGCTCAAGATTGGTGCGTTGCAACATGATACAGTCGCCGGCTGAAGTGTCCAGTGCTTGTTTAGGGCAAATCACCCTGACTGGCTGGTGAGAATAACCACCCTCTGAGAGAAACCTCATGAAGATCCACGAGTACCAAGGCAAGGAAATCTTGCGTCAATTTGGTGTGCCAGTGCCCCGCGGCATTCCGGCCTTTACAGTGCAAGAAGCGGTGGAAGCCGCTCAAAAATTGGGCGGCCCAGTGTGGGTGGTCAAAGCACAAATTCACGCGGGCGGCCGCGGCAAAGGCGGCGGCGTGAAGCTGGCCCGCTCCATCGAAGAAGTGAAAAAGCTTGCCGGTGAAATTTTGGGCATGCAATTGGTCACTCACCAAACGGGCCCAGAGGGTCAAAAAGTTCGTCGCCTCCTCATTGAAGACGGTGCCGACATCAAAAAAGAATATTACATCTCCGCTGTCACCGACCGTGCCTCACAACGTGTGGCCATGATCGTGTCAAGCGAAGGCGGTATGGACATTGAAGGTGTGGCACACGACACACCCGAGAAAATCATCACCGAAATCGTTGACCCCGCATTGGGCCTTACTGATGCGCAAGCCAAGATGTTGTCTGACGCCATTGGCGTGCCTGCAGGTTCGACTGCCCAAGCCGCTGACGTTCTGCAAAAAGTTTACAAGTGCTACATGGACACCGACGCGTCTTTGGTCGAGATCAATCCTTTGATCTTGGAAGGCAACGGCGGCATTCGCGCTTTGGACGCCAAGTTCAACTTCGATTCCAACGCTTTGTTCCGTCACCCAGAAATCGTGGCTTACCGCGATCTGGACGAAGAAGATCCTGCAGAAGTGGAAGCCTCTAAATTCGATTTGGCCTACATCAGCTTAGACGGCAACATTGGTTGCTTGGTCAACGGTGCGGGCTTGGCCATGGCCACCATGGACACCATCAAGTTGTTTGGCGCCGAGCCAGCCAACTTCTTGGACGTGGGCGGCGGCGCCACCCCTGAGAAGGTCACAGAAGCTTTCAAGATCATGTTGAAGAACCCCAAAGTGAAAGCCATTTTGGTCAACATCTTCGGCGGCATCATGAAGTGCGACACCATCGCAACCGGCGTGATCACCGCTTGCAAAGCCACGAACTTGAACGTGCCATTGGTCGTTCGCATGAAGGGCACCAACGAAGACTTGGGCAAGAAGATGCTCCAAGAAAGCGGTTTGCCCATCATTTCCGTGGACACCATGGCAGAAGCAGCACAAGCTGCCGTTAAAGCGGTGAAAGGTTAATTACATGTCTATCTTTATCAACAAAGACACCAAAGTCATTACCCAAGGTATTACCGGCAAAACCGGTCAGTTTCACACTGAAAAATGCCAAGAGTACGCCAACGGTAAAAACTGTTTTGTTGCAGGTGTGAACCCCAAAAAAGCGGGCGAGTCCATCTTCAACATTCCCATTTACGCCTCCGTCAAAGAAGCGGCCTCCACCACAGGCGCCACGGTGTCTGTAATTTATGTGCCGCCTGCAGGCGCAGCCGCAGCCATCTGGGAAGCCGTAGAAGCCGACCTCGACTTGGCCATTTGTATTACCGAAGGCATTCCTGTCCGCGACATGCTCGAAATTCGCAATCGCATGCGCGCCAAAGAAGCGGCTGGCGGCAAGAAAACTTTGTTGCTTGGCCCCAACTGCCCAGGTTTGATCACGCCTGACGAAATCAAAATCGGCATCATGCCCGGTCACATTCACCGCAAAGGCCGCATTGGCGTGGTGTCTCGTTCAGGCACCCTGACTTATGAAGCTGTGGCGCAACTCACCGAAATCGGTCTGGGCCAGTCTTCTGCAGTCGGCATTGGTGGCGACCCCATCAACGGCTTGAAGCACATCGACGTGATGCGCGCTTTCAACGACGACCCAGACACCGATGCCGTGATCATGATCGGTGAAATTGGCGGCCCCGACGAAGCAGAAGCTGCGCGCTGGTGCAAAGACAACATGAAAAAGCCCATCGTGGGCTTTATCGCTGGCGTCACTGCACCTGCAGGCAAGCGCATGGGCCACGCCGGTGCCTTGATCTCTGGTGGCGCCGACACAGCCGATGCCAAATTGGCCATCATGGAAGAGTGCGGTTTCAAAATTACCCGCAACCCTTCCGAAATGGCTCGTTTGCTCAAGGCCATGCTGTAATTGCCGTAAGCAGTTTTACGCACCCCACGGCCCAGACGGGCCGTTAAAATTCAAGTCCCGACAAAAGAGATGGCCCTTAGGGGCCATTTCTTATTCCTACTAAAAATGCAAAGGGACTCTCATGGAAATGTTACAAACAGCCGACTTTTGGATCGGCTTGATGAAGATCGTCTGGATCAACATCATCTTGTCTGGCGACAACGCCGTGGTCATTGCTTTGGCCGCTCGCTCCTTGCCTGAAAATCAACAACGCCAAGCGATCATGTTTGGTTCGGGCGCTGCAGTTGTGCTTCGAATCGCCTTGACTGTTGTCGCTGCTGCGCTGCTTGAACTCTCTTATTTGCAAATCATTGGCGGCATCCTGCTCTTGTACATCGGCGCTCAACTCTTAAGTGAGGATGGCGATCATGAAGAGGGGGGTGTAGAAAAAGCCAGCTTGATGGTGGCAATTAGAACCATTCTGATTGCCGACTTGGTCATGAGCCTAGACAACGTGATTGCCGTTGCAGCTGCAGCCAAGGGCAATACGACCTTGCTTATCTTAGGTCTGGCCATCAGTATTCCCATGGTGGTTTTTGGCAGCGCCATCATGATCAAGCTCATGGCTCGCTTTCCCATCATCGTCACCTTTGGTGCCTGCCTCATTGGTTGGGTGGGCGGCGAAACCATTGTCAGTGATGTGGTACTTCGTGAGTTCTCGGACGCCAACCCATGGCTTCATTACGCAGCGGCCACCGCTGGCGCTTTGTCTGTGTTGGGCATTGGCAAGTTCTTTCAAAGCAAGCAAGCAAGCGAAGAAAAATCCGACGAATCTGCTTGACTTAACGCAAGCATTTGTAGCCAAGCCGGCCCCCCGTGGTCGGCTTTTTACATCCTAATCAGGGTCTTCGAGATTAAAATTAACCACTCCCTAGGAACACCATGACACGCCATAGCTCCACCTATTTTCGCGGCTTCACCCTGATCGAGCTCATGGTGGTCATCGCCATCATTGGCGTATTGGGATCATTGGCACTGCCTGCTTACCAAGACTACGCAGTGCGCGCCAAGGTCTCTGAAATGATGTTGGCGGCTACGCAATGCAAAACTGCCGTCACCGAAACTGTCAGCACGGCATCCCAAGCCGATGTCAGCGCTGCTTTGCCTAGAGCATGTGAAACACAAACTTCCAAATACGTGAGCGGCATGGTGGTAGACGCCAATGGTGTCATCACCGTCACCGGTAACACCAACACCCTGCGCGGCAATACCAGCGCCACGTCCAATGCACTCTCGCTCGTCCCAGTTCAAACAGGCAGCAGTCTTTTAAATGGCACCACCGACGGCGGCAAGTCCATCAGCGCTTGGAATTGCGGCCCTGCGGCAACCAACCCATTGAACGTGAAGTACCTGCCCAATTCTTGCAAAGGTGCGATCTAAGTGCTCATGCATCAAAGAAGTTAAACTCATTGCAAGGCAGCCAGCGAAGCTTGCTGTTAACAATTAACCCCTTGATGACGGTGCTTCCATGAAAAAACGCTACCTGCTCAGTGCCCTCGCTCTGACCGCTTCTACTTTGCTCATGCCCTGCGTTGCCAGTGCACAAGACTTCCCCCCCAAGCGTCCTGTCACGCTTTTTGTTGGCTTTGCGCCGGGTGGTGCCGCCGATGCGGCCGCCCGTTTGATTGCCAAAAAGCTCACAGAAAACATCGGCCAAAACGTCATTGTGGAAAACAAGGCAGGTGCTGGTGGCAACATCGTTCACCAGCAAGTAGCCAACGGTGTGGCCGATGGCTCTGTGATTTTGCTGGGCTCCATCGGCCCCATGACCATTGCCCCACACATGATGAAGGTCGGCTATGAGCCCTTCAAAGACTTGGCGCCAATTTCTGGCGGCGTGAACTTCCCCAACATGCTGGTGGTCAACAAAGAGTCGGGCATCAAAAATCTGGCCGACTTTATCGCAATGGCCAAAAAAGCCCCAGACACGGTGTCTTTTGCCTCAACAGGTGCGGGATCTGCATCGCACCTCACAGGCGAATTGTTTGCCATTCGCACCAACACAGACATGCTGCATGTCCCTTACAAGGGCGGCGCACCCGCCATGCAAGACCTGTTGGCCAATCGCTTCACAGGTTATTTTTCTGCACCGCCCACGTCTATTCCGCACGTCGAGTCTGGCAAGTTGGTGGCCATTGCAACCACCGGCCTCACTCGCCCTAGCTATCTGTCCAATGTGCCCACCGTGGCTGAGTCTGGCTTTCCTGGTTTTGAAGCGCTGAACTGGTATGCGTTCCTGGCCTCTGCCAAAGTGCCTTCGGTCATTTTGGACAAATGGAATGCAGAGATTGTCAAAGTGCTCAACGACCAGAGCACCAAAGACGCACTCACCAAGCTTGGCTTGTCTGGCGCCCCTTCTTCCCGTTCAGAACTCACCGCCTTCATGCAGAAGGAGTCAGACAAGTGGGGAAAGCTGGTGCGTGAGCGAAAAATTACGGCTGACTAAATCGCTTCGTTTTCAGCCACCCAATGCCCCGACTTACCGCCTTGCTTTTCTAGCAGCTTCACATCCGTGATAGTCATACCGCGGTCGGCGGCTTTGCACATGTCGTAAATGGTGAGCAGGGCCACTTGCACGGCGGTCAGGGCTTCCATTTCCACACCTGTCGGGCCCACTGTTTCTGCGGTCGCATTGCAAACGATGGTCGGAATGCTGCCTACTAAAAGTTCAAACTCAACGGCAACACGCGTGAGCGCCAAAGGGTGGCACAAAGGAATCAAGTCAGCGGTTCGCTTGGCACCCTGAATGCCAGCAATTCGGGCAATGCCTAAAACATCGCCCTTTTTGGCAGTCCCAGCCTGCACCAATGCCAATGTAGCAGGCAACATTTGGATTCGGCCAGTCGCTACGGCCACACGGTGTGTAGCGGCTTTGGCACTGACATCCACCATATGGGCTTGGCCTTGAGCGTCAAAATGAGTCAAGGGTGAGGGTGTATTTGGCTGAGAATGAGGCATGACAATGGGCTGAAAAATTGGTAAAAACCATTTACAAACGGTTGACGTAGTTCGAGCATGATACGGTTTTCGGATTCTCCATCCTTGTTGGTACAAATACTTTGAAGCTTGCGCACCCAAAATCTAAGCCTCTGCTGGCCTTGTTGGCCATCTCCCTTTGGATCACGCCGGTCTTCTCTCAGTTGCCCTCATCAGCAGCAACAGGAAGCCTTCCCGCATTGGGTGATGGCGCAGACATCACTTTAAGCGCAGAGCGCAAATTGGGCGACCGCATTGCGCGCGAGTTGTTCAGGGATCCTGACTATCTGGAAGATCCGGTCTTAGATGAGTATTTGCAAAACATCTGGCAACCGCTTGTCAAGGGCGCGCAAGCACGAGGCGAGTTATCGCCTGAATTACAAGAGCGCTTCGCTTGGAGAGTCTTGATTGGGCGCGATCGATCGGTGAACGCCTTTGCCTTACCGGGTGGTTACTTGGGCATTCACTTAGGGCTGATCAGTGTGGTCACGACGCGCGATGAGTTGGCTTCCGTCATGGCCCATGAGCTTAGCCACGTGACGCAAAGACACATCTCTCGGTCCATGGGTGAACAAGCGCGCATGACACCTTGGCTCATTGGTGCCATGATCTTGGGCATGTTGGCCGCCAGCAAAAGTGCACAAGGCGCGCAGGCCATGATTGTGGGCGGTCAAGCCATGGCTGCACAGTCGCAGCTGAACTTTTCGCGTGACATGGAACGGGAAGCCGATCGAATTGGGTATGGCGTGATGTCTGAAGCTGGCTTTGACACGCTCGGTTTTGTCACCATGTTTGGTAAATTGCAGCAGGCCGCTGGTTTGAACGACAGCGGCTCTTTTCCTTATTTGCGAAGCCACCCCTTAAGCAGCGAACGCATGGCCGACATGCAGTCGCGTCAACAACTGCAAACACCACGTCCTGCCAATTTGGAAAGTGATCTGATTCAAGCCATGATGTCTTCTAGGGCTCGCGTGTTGGCACAGCCAGGCGTTGATGCACTTCGCGCATGGGCCAACGAGGCAGCTGACACACACATCGACAAGCAAGTGCTCACAAAGCGCATGGGCGTTTTATACGGTGCCGCTTTGTCTTGGATGCAATTGCGGGATATGAAGCAAGCCCGCGCTTTGATACCTCGCATGCAAGAAGCTGCAAGTGGTCACGCCACTGCGCTGCGATTGATACGTTTGTTCGAATCAGAACTGGCCTTCAAAGAAGATGACATGCGCGGTGCCGTGCGCGCCTTAAGTGCCACAGCCAACCAGGCTAATCGCCAATGGCCTCGCCCAGAACTGATTGCTTTGGCGCAGGCAAGCGCTCGCTTGCATGTGACTTCAAGCTCGGTAGAGACTGCACAGCTATTGGCCAACAGCATTGCGGCACTTCAAGCTTTGGTTTTGCAAACACCTCAAGATGCCCAAGCATGGCAGGTGTTGGCCACCGCATTGGCGGCTCAGGGTCGGCCTTTGGCATCCTTGCGCGCTGAGGGGGAAGTGCAAATTGCACGCATGGATTTTGGTGCAGCGGTAGACAGATTCAGGGCGGCTCAAGATGCCTCAAGAAGAGGGCCTGCACAAATGGGAGATCACATTGAAGCGTCGATTGTGGACGCTCGACTGCGCTTTGCACAAAGTATTTTGCGAGAGCAAATGTTAGAGAGAGACCGTTGAAGGCTGCAAGTCAGTTTTACTTTGCGCGATTGAGTGGCTCACAGGCACGCCATCCTTGGGAATTTTTTTCACAGGCCAAAACGCCTTCTGGCTCTGTCTTGGCATGTTTTTCAAACACCCACTTTTGCTTGTTTGTTTTAAAAATGTAGTTGTCTCTGAAATACACAAAATGACCGTCTTGCCCTGTGTAAAAGTAATCAATGTTGAATTGAATTTGCTGTGCTGTGATTTGCCAATTTTGAATGGTTTTCACAGCCAGGAAGGTGTCTGAATTTAAGTTTTGGATGTTGCGAATACTTCTGACTTTAGTTTCAGAGGCCGGTAACAAGGCGGGTGAAACACCATTGCCAAGCTGAGCATGTGTGAAAGCTGCAATGAAAGGCATTGCATCTGAAATTTGCTGAAGTTGCCATGGACTCAAATTCTCGGCTCTTATATTGAACGCTTTTTTTTCATTTAAATAGGGCGGCTTGATTTCAAAGGAAATACCGCCAACCCCATCGACATGGCCTTTGTCCACGAAAAAATCTGTAGCGCACCCTGACGAGAACAACAAGGCAAGCCCCAACACCAAAGACCCAAAGAGTTTGCGGTAGGTATGCAGGCGATTCACTTGTTGTTCTCGGCGCATGACTTGGCTCAATAACAGCTTTGCGCCTGCGCTTGGTTGAATGCGCCAGCACCCAACAAAGAAACGCTGACGCTGTAAACGCCCGCGATAACATTGCAAGTTAGAGCGCTGCCGCCCTGTGCGTTGCAGTCGTTTAGGATGTTGTTAGACAAGTTGGTATCGGCTGTGAGCCGACTGAAACCACACGTTGAGTAGCTTTGGTCATGCTGAAAGCAAGCTTGCGACACATCGATGCCAAACAGCATGTCGGGCACGTAGGCGTCACTTTTAACGGTGCCGCAGCCTGCGCCCAAAGCATTGCCATCTTCTCTCGCACCATTTGAGGTGCCTGAGTCAAATTTCAAAAAATCCCAAAATCCGCCACCTTGAACTTGGCGTGTGAGTTCGATATTGCATTCTTGCATGTGTGTTTCCTTGGTTCAATTAAAAATAGTCGGTGATGAAAACGTCTGTGGGTGCCAAGACTCCGACACAATGAATGGGCATCTCTGAAGGGGTGACGGCAAGCGTCAAAAGGGCGCCGGCTTGATCCCCCTCAGTGAACACTTCTTTGACAAACTGGGCCTGGAAATCGAGTTGGGCTTGAGGAACCAAGCCAAGCTCTACCAAGCCCCAAATGACAAAATGTGGCCCCTCTAATGAGGCAAGGTTTGCGGTACGCCAAGAAATGAATGGCCCCTGGTCTGAGTTGTTGGCGTGTATGTTTGTAGTGTTTGCGTACATATTGGTTTTTGTTTATGAATACCAAATGGGTACTCATGGGCAAATCTTAATGTCGCAACGTCTGATTGGCGCTTGCAAGTGATTGCAGCATCACTCTGAGAAAAACGCCTTTCACAAAACGCTATGATCGCGATCCTCCTTCAAAGTACCTATGGCTGGCATCCACATCACCGACATCGAAGCGGCCATCAATTACTGGCGCGAAAAAAATCCCTCCCCAGACGGCGTCACGCTGCCGCGGGAGCTCAGAGCACTCGCAGAGGTTTATGCCTTGATGATTTTTTTCAAAGAAGATGAAGCCGACGAATTCACACTGCCACTCGCGGCCGCAGAAGCTTGGCAGGCTTGGTATGCCAGCACGCCCGATACACCCTGCATTGCCATTTGCTCTACGTCACAAGGCGACCCCGAGTGCAAAGGATGTGGCCGTACTTTTGAAGAGGTTCAGTATTGGACTGAAATGAGTGCCGGAGAAAAAAGATCAGTTTGGCGGCGCATCACCGTAGATGGCACCTCATGGCGGTTCAATCGCTATGCAGAGCGTGCCACTGAAGATCGCAACTTGTCACGTGCTGCGGCAGAAGCACAAGTGACGATCAAGTTTACCAACTGAACTACTTCCAACGCACCACTTCAAGGTGCACGCTGTCTTTTGAATTGCTTAAGGTCAGCGCACCCTCTTGCACAGTAGCTTGCAATTGCATGCTGCGCTCTGCCAACTTGGCCAAAGCCTGACTGGCTTCTGTCGGCACGCGCCACACCTGCAGTTTTTCCATGCGGGTGAGCTTGTTTTCAATGCCGCGCCACCAAACTTCAGCGGCATGGTTAAAGCAATAAACCATGACGGCATCGGCTTTTTGGCAAGCCTTGTTCAAGGGTTTGTCTTCGGGCTGACCGACTTCCACCCACAAGCGCGTTCGCCCCGTGAAGTCTCGCAAAGACAAATCGGGATCATCGGGATCGGACAAGCCCGAGCCAAACGCCAACACACCATCACCATTTAGATCGGCTTGTAGTTTGAAGGCATTGAGGGCCAGTGCCAACAGGCGGATCATCATGCGTTCGTCGGTTTCGCTGGGGTGCCGCGCCAGAGTCAACGCATGGTCAGCGTAGTAGCTGTTGTCAATGTCGGCTATTGAAAGGTTGACTTTGTAGATCGTAGACTTGAGGGCCATTGAATGTGGACTCTTTGTGGGCCAATTAAACGCGTCGAGCCAGCTCAATGGCTTTGCCAATGTAGCTGCCAGGCGTCAAGGCCAAGAGTCGATCTTTTTCTGTTTGCGGTATTTCAAGCTGGCGAATGAGTCCGTGCAAAGCTTCAGCCGTGACAGCTTTTCCGCGGGTCACTTCTTTCAATTTCTCGTACGCGCCAGGCACACCATAGCGGCGCATGACCGTTTGAATAGGCTCTGCCAAGACTTCCCATGAGGCCTCCAAATCTTGCGCCAAGGCTTCCTCGTTCAACTCTAGTTTTTTCAAGCCCGACATGAGCGACGCATAAGCCAATGCGGTGTAACCCAGTGCCACACCCATGTTGCGCAATACGGTGGAGTCTGAGAGGTCGCGCTGCCAACGACTGACCGGTAGTTTTTCTGACATGTGCTTGAGCACGGCGTTGGCCAATCCCAAATTGCCTTCTGCATTTTCAAAGTCGATGGGATTGACCTTGTGGGGCATGGTGGACGAGCCAATTTCGCCGGCTTTCAAGCTTTGCTTGAAATAGCCCAAACTCACATAACCCCAAATGTCGCGCGACAAATCAATCAAGATGGTGTTGGTGCGCGCCACAGCATCGAACAACTCGGCCATGTAATCATGCGGCTCAATTTGAATGCTGTAGGGCTGAAATGACAAACCCAAACCCCAGTGTTCTGAGGAAGCGCCTGCCTCTGTATGCTCTGGCATTTCGATGACAGATTTGGAAAAGGCTTCCCAATCAAATTCGGGCCATGCAGAAAGATGCGCGTTGTAATTGCCAACTGCGCCATTCATTTTGGCTTTGAGTGGCACTGCCGCAATTTTGTCCCGCGCGTTGCGCAATCGGACCACCACGTTGGCGAACTCCTTGCCAACGGTAGTGGGGCTAGCGGTCTGTCCGTGCGTTCGGCTTAACATGGGCACCGCAGCATAGGCATGCGCCATGCTGCGCAATTGTGCAATGATTTCTTCGAGCGCAGGCAAGATGACTTGGTGCCTGGCTCCCTTGAGTTGCAAGGCATGGCTGGTGTTGTTGATGTCTTCGCTGGTACATGCAAAGTGCACAAACTCTGAAGCCTGCTCTAACTCGGGACGGTCTTTGAATTTGGATTTGATCCAATATTCAACCGCCTTCACATCATGGTTGGTGGTCTTCTCAATGTCCTTGATGGCCAAGGCATCTTGCTCAGAAAAGTGCGTGACCAAACCGGTCAAGTAGCGCCTTGCACCCAAAGACAAGGGTTTGAACTCTGTGAATCCGGCATCCGACATGGCCATGAACCATGCAATCTCGACTTGCACACGGCGATGCATGTAGCCCTGCTCGCTCATGAGAGGTCGCAAGGCATTGAGTTTGTTGGCGTAACGACCGTCCAACGGAGAAAGGGCGGAGATAGGGGAAGATGTCATGCCCCCATTGTAAGTTCTAGCCCTTACAAGGAAACCCCCTTTGGATTCCTCTAGAATGCGTC
>JAJTDK010000028.1 GCA_021300495.1 Limnohabitans sp.
GCCTTCGCTGATGCGAATGAGCCAAGCATCGTATTCAGCGCCTGCGTGCCCAAGTGCCAGCAACTCTTCCAACATGATGGTCACTTTGATGCCATTGGGGGTGCCCAATGAATACAGTTGGAGAGGGTGCTTGCCTCTAGGCAATTCTTGTTCGTGGGTTGCACCTGCTACAGGGCGATTGATGTTGGCAAAGCGGCCGCCATTGGCCTTTTGCCAAGTCCAGACCTTGGGGGGGACGTAAGGGGTATCTGACATGCTAAAACCTTGTCTATTTATACGATTGAGAGCCTACACGAGAATGAGGTTTAACAAAACGCGGAAAACACTCTTCAAAAACGCGTTTTGAGGCTCTAAACTCTGACGGATTCTAATTCGACCCCTCAAAGAGATACACATGTCTGATCAAAGCCCTACAGTTCAAATGCAACAAGTTTTTGAGTCGCATGCTGCCACGGCACTGCGCCTTAGGGGCTCCACGGCCAATGACCGCATTGAAAAAATACGCAAGTTGCGCGATGCCGTCATTGCGCATACCGAAGATTGGTACCAAGCGGCCTATGCCGATTTCAAAAAGCCGGCCGGCGAAGTCGACTTGGCTGAAATCTTGCCCATCTGCTTGGAAGCCAATGACGCCATTCGAAATTTAAAAAAATGGATGAAGCCACAGAAAGTTTGGCCCACACTCCTGACCCTTGGCACCAGCAGTTATGTGCAGTCCATGCCCCGTGGACGCTGCCTCATCATTGGGCCTTTCAATTACCCCGTGAACCTCACCTTGGGCCCTCTCATCTCGGCCATTGCAGCGGGCAACACAGCCATTGTGAAGCCCTCAGAACTCACGCCGCATTTGTCGGGTCTCATTGCCAAGGTGGTGCGCGAGGTGTTTTCAGAAAACGAAGTGGCGGTCATTGAAGGCGAAGCCGATGTGGCCCAGGGCCTGCAGGCCTTGCCCTTTGACCATGTGTTCTTTACCGGCAGCCCTGCCATTGGCAAGCACGTCATGGCGGCGGCTGCCAAAAACTTGGCCAGCGTGACCCTGGAGTTGGGCGGCAAAAGCCCCACCATCGTGGACGCCAGTGCCAATTTAAAGTTGGCAGCCCGCAACATTATTTGGTCTAAGTTTGCCAACTCAGGTCAAACCTGCATTGCCCCCGATCACGTGTTTGTGCACGAAAGCGTCAAAGACAAATGGCTTGAGTTGTGCAAAAAAGAAATCAAAAAGGCCTACGGTACCTCACTCACAGAACAAGCCAGCAATCCACATTTGGCGCACATGGTCAACGCCAGACACACTGCTCGCATCAAGTACCTGCTTGACGATGCGCAGGCCCGTGGTGCGCGAACCTTGCAGGGCGGAGGTGTCGATGAAGCCAGCTGTTTTGTACAACCAACGTTGTTGGACCAAATTCCGGCAGACGCCAAAATCATGGAAGAAGAAATTTTTGGCCCATTGCTGCCCATCATTGGCTACACAGATTTAGACCAAGTGATTGCCAGTATCAATGCTGGGCCCAAACCATTGGCGTATTACATCTACAGCCAAACCAATGCCAACATTGACAAAACCTTAACTCAAATTACATCGGGTGGCGCTTGCGTGAACCATTCACTCTTGCAGTTCTTGCAAGGCAATTTGCCTTTCGGTGGCGTTAACAATTCAGGCATTGGCCGCGCACACGGACACTACGGTTTCAAGGAATTCAGCCACGAGCGGGGTGTGGTTAAAACGCAATTTGACTTTGCTGCCATGCTCATGATGCCCGGACAAGTCTTACCCATCATGCGGAAGGCTCTGAAGATGGGCTTCAAGTTTCTTTGAAAAACAGACAGGCTTGTCAGTACTCAAAACGACAAAGCCTCTCTAAAATCACAGGCGAATGTCTAATCAAAAATCCAATTCACAGTCTGTCGTTGCTTTTGCAAGTGCCAATGACATGAGCTTGAAAATCCGACAAAAGAGCCAACTCAAAGGACGCCAGGCGGATGAAGCTTCTTTGCAAGAAGTGCGCGCTTTGCTATTACTTGATTCGGAAGTTTTAAAGCAGCGCCGCGATTTACTCATCGAGCAATTGCACAAAATCAACGATACCTTCCGCGGTTTGCACGAGCGTCACTTGGTGGCCTTGGCCAAGCTGATGAACATCTCTATGGCAGAAGTTTATGAAGTTGCCACCTTCTACCACCACTTTGAAGTGATTCGAGAGGGTGAGCAAGCGCCTCAGTTCACACTGCGAGTGTGCGACGGCCTCAGCTGCGAGATGGCTGGCGCAGCCACACTGCTTAACAAGCTGAAAGCATCGCTAGGAACCAGCAAGGTCAAAGTTGTCTCAGCACCCTGCGTAGGTCGATGTGAGCAGGCGCCCGTGGCAGTGGTGCATCAACATGAAATCGGTCATGCATCTGTTGAAAAGGTGTTGGCGGCAGTACAGGCAGAGGCCACGCAGCCTGTAGCACTTGATTACATTGATTTGAATGCCTATGTGGCCGAGGGCGGCTATGCCTTGCTACAAGCACTGAACAGCGGTCAACAAGATGCCGAAGCTGTGATGAAAGCCATGGAAGATTCTGGCTTGCGCGGATTGGGGGGTGCAGGATTTCCAGCCGGACGCAAGTGGCGCATTGTGAGTGAGCAAGCAGCACCGCGTTTGATGGCTGTGAACATTGACGAAGGCGAGCCAGGTACTTTCAAAGACAGAACGTATTTAGAGCGCGATCCGCATCGGTTTTTAGAAGGCATGTTGGTTGCAGCGCATGTGGTGGGCATTGACGCCATCTACATTTATTTGCGGGATGAGTACCATGCTTGTCGTCAGGTCTTGGAGGCTGAGTTGCAAAAACTCAAAACCAATTCGGCCATTCAGTTGCCCATGATTGAATTGCGCCGTGGCGCTGGTGCATACATCTGCGGCGAAGAGTCTGCCATGATTGAAAGCATTGAAGGCAAGCGGGGTGAGCCGCGCATGCGACCTCCTTACATTGCTCAGGTGGGCTTGTTTGGTCGGCCAACGCTAGAGCACAACTTCGAAACGCTCTATTGGGTGCGCGACATTGTTCAAAAAGGACCTGATTGGTTTTCAGGCTTTGGACGACACGGCCGCAAGGGTTTGCGAAGCTTCAGTGTCAGTGGGCGTGTGAAAAAGCCTGGCGTTAAATTGGCTCCTGCCGGCATTACGATGGCCGAACTCATTGAAGAATACTGCGGCGGTATGCAAGACGGCCACAATTTTTATGCTTACTTGCCTGGCGGTGCATCGGGCGGTATTTTGCCTGCATCACTCTCAGACATTCCCTTGGACTTTGATACCTTGCAAGCCTATGGCTGCTTCATTGGTTCTGCAGCAGTCATTGTGTTGGGGCATCAAGACTCAGCCCGCAATGCCGCTTTGAACATGATGAATTTCTTTGCGCACGAAAGTTGTGGGCAGTGCACGCCCTGTCGAGTAGGCACTGAGAAGGCGGTTCAACTGATGCAGGCAGCCGTATGGGACAACGCCACTTTAGATGACTTGAATCAAGTGATGACCGATGCCTCCATTTGTGGTTTGGGACAAGCCGCTCCGAACCCTGTGCGCTGTGTTCAAAAATATTTTCCGCAAGAGGTGGCTTAAATGAACGCGCCATTGCCTCAAGAACTGCTGGCACCACCCAGTGTTGAGTTCAAGCTCAATGAGCAATCCGTGATGGGTTTCCAGGATGAGTCTATTTTGAACGCAGCCAAACGCCATGGCATTGACATTCCTCACCTTTGCTACCAAGAAGGATTGCGCGCGGATGGCAATTGCCGTGCGTGTGTGGTTGAAATCAAAGGCGAAAGAACGCTTGCGCCCAGTTGCTGCCGCAATGTCGCGCCAGGTCTCGAGGTCTTGAGCCAAAGTCTGCGCGCCAAGAAAAGCCAAGAGATGGTGTTAGAGCTGCTGTTGTCTGACATGCCCGATCAGGGTCACAAATGGACAGACAAGGGCCAGCATGGCGAGTTAAGCGACTGGTCATCCAAGATGAACGTGACGGTACGTCCGGAGCTACAGGCCTTGCGGCGTGAACAACCTGCGTGTGATGTCTCGCATCCTGCCATGGCCGTTAATCTTGATGCCTGCATTCAGTGCAACCGATGTGTGCGAGCCTGCCGCGAGGAGCAAGTGAACGACGTCATTGGCTATGCACATCGTGGTGCACAAAGTCAAATTGTGTTTGATTTGCAAGACAGTATGGGCACCAGTACGTGTGTGGCTTGTGGTGAATGTGTGCAGGCATGCCCTACAGGCGCGCTCATGCCCAAGTCGCAAATGGGGTCCCAAGTGGTCGATAAAAAGGTCGACTCGGTGTGCCCGTTTTGCGGTGTCGGCTGCTTGCTCACCTACAAGGTCAAAGACAACAAAATAGTGAGCGTAGAAGGACGTGATGGGCCTGCCAATCACAGTCGTTTGTGTGTCAAAGGCCGATTTGGATTTGATTACATTCAGCATCCCCAACGACTCACAACGCCCCTTATTCGAAAACTGGGCGTGCCCAAAGATCCTGCCTTGATTCAACAACTCAATCGAAACGCAGCCGATTGGTCTGCCGTGTTCAGAGAAGCCACTTGGGAAGAAGCTTTGGCCTTAGGTGCAGGTAAATTGAAGCAAGTGCGTGATGCCTTTGGCCCTAAATCTTTGGCAGGATTTGGTTCAGCCAAGGGCAGCAACGAAGAAGCCTACTTGTTCCAAAAGTTGGTGCGAACAGGTTTTGGCTCCAACAACGTCGATCACTGCACGCGCTTGTGCCATGCTTCAAGTGTGGCTGCAATGTTAGAAGGTGTGGGTTCGGCGGCTGTTAGCAATCAGGTCAACGACGTTGAACATGCGGGCCTCATTTTTGTCATTGGCGCCAACCCTAGCGCCAATCACCCCGTGGCTGCCACATGGATGAAAAACGCCGCCAAACGCGGCGCCAAAATTGTGCTGGCAGATCCGCGTGTGACTGACATTGGCAAGCATGCCTGGCGAACATTGCAGTTCAAACCTGACACCGACGTAGCCATGCTCAATGCCTTGATCTACACCGTCATTGAAGAAGGCTTGGCAAATCAAGACTTTATTCAAACGCGCGCCAATAACTACGAAGCATTGAAACAAAACATTCAGGGTTACAGCCCTGAAGCCATGGCGCCCATTTGTGGTGTGCCTGCAGAAACACTGCGCGAAGTGGCACGTGAATTTGCCACCAGCAAAGCATCGATGATTCTCTGGGGCATGGGTATCAGTCAGCATGTTCATGGCACCGACAACGCGCGTTGCCTCATTGCATTGGTGACAGTCACCGGCCAAATTGGCAAGCCTGGCTCGGGCCTGCATCCATTGCGCGGACAAAACAACGTACAGGGTGCTAGCGATGCGGGGCTGATTCCCATGATGTATCCAAACTACCAGCAAGTTACCAATCCTTTGGCACACGACTGGTTTGAAAAGTTTTGGGACTCGCCTCTCGACAGCCAGCCTGGCTACACCGTGGTTGAAATCATGCACAAGGCCTTGGCCGCTGACACCGATCCGCACAAGGTGCGGGGCATGTACATCATGGGCGAGAACCCCGCCATGAGCGACCCCGATTTGAACCATGCGCGTCACGCTTTGGCGTCTTTAGAGCACTTGGTCGTTCAAGATATTTTCATGACAGAAACTGCATGGTTGGCCGATGTGGTGTTGCCCGCTACCGCCTGGCCAGAAAAAACGGGTACTGTGACCAATACCGATCGCATGGTGCAAATGGGCCGACAAGCGGTTGAGCCTCCGGCCCAGGCCAAAGCCGATTTGTGGATCATTCAGCAGATTGCCCAAGGCATGGGCTTGAATTGGCAATACAAGGGTGAGCACCATGGCGTGGCCGAAGTTTACGAAGAAATGCGACAAGCCATGCACGAAGTGATCAGTGGCATTTCTTGGGATCGATTGGTGCGTGAGTCTAGCGTCACATACCCTTGCCTCACTGAAGAAGACCCTGGTCAGCCCACAGTGTTCAAAGAACATTTTGCAACGGCAGATGGTCGCGTTAATTTGGTGCCTGCCGATATTATTCCAGCCAACGAAAGGCCTGATGCCAACTTCCCCTTCGTCCTGATTACAGGAAGGCAGCTGGAGCATTGGCATACGGGTAGCATGACGCGCCGTGCCACAGTGCTTGATGCCATTGAGCCTGAAGCTACAGCCTCCATGTGTGGCGCTGATATGTTGGCGCTGGGTTTGAGTGAAGGCCACGTTATGACGCTTGCGTCTAGGCGAGGTGAAGTGTGTTTAAGGGTGCGCCGTGACGACGGCACGCCGCAAGGATCTGTGTTTGTCCCGTTTGCTTATTACGAGGCTGCTGCCAATCTCATGACAAATGCGGCGCTAGACCCGTTTGGAAAGATACCGGAATTTAAATATTGCGCCATTGCCGTGAAAGCGGGCGGTGAATTGGCTGTGTCACACGGGTTCTTTTAAAAGCTCAAAAGGCCTTATCTGGCGTGCACTTTGCTGGTCCTCAATCTGCTTAGGCTTTGTAGTAAACCACTTGATGGCTGGTGGCCAGCAATTGTTGCTGGTCACTCCAAATTTCAGCCGATTGATCATGGTAACCCAGACCAAATTTAGACGCGTGCGCAATTCCCAATACGTGATTTGTACCCTGTGAACTGAGTAATGCGGTGTCCGCATGGAAATGCGTGGTGAGAGAAATGGTGCCTGCAGGAAATCTACCCATTTTGCGCACGAAAATGCGGGGAACAAATGAGTCACAGATAGCTGTTAGAGATAAAAAATCAAGTGGCCGCGGCGGATCATCTTGAATCCAAAATTCTGTGATCGCATCTGGTTCTTGGCTTAGTTGCTGACCGTCAATCATGAGGCCTTTGATGGTGCGCATGTCATAGCGATGAGTCCACTCCGGCGCTTTGGACGTATCTGCCCGCGCTAGTTCTAGAGCAGGCTTTCGAACTGGAAAATCGAGTTCTGTTGAATGCCAAGTTTCGCGGCGAATGGCAAAAACAGCGCTGGCTGTGGTTGCAATTTGACCATCATGCTGAAAAAGTGTCATGAACCAATGCTGTGTTGAGCGATTGGTTCTCAGTGCTTGGGCTTGGATGGTGAAGGGCCCGTCTTCAATGGGGCCCGCAAAATTCACAGTCAGAGAGACAGGATCACCTAATCGATTTTGATGCTTCAGGACAGCATTCAACATGACAGCAGAGGTGACACCCCCAAAGGGGCCAACCATGTTGCCATAGGCTGGCTGAGTGTGGCCTAACCACAGACCATCGTTGTTCAGTTCTAGGTTAGTGGCTAGATCAAGTGGGTGCAAGAGATTTGTCATTGGGTTGGGGCTAAGCTTACACAGTTAAACATCAAACTGAATGCCCTGTGCCAGTGGCAAGCTGCTGCCGTAATTCACGGTGTTGGTGGCCCTGCGCATGTAGGCCTTCCATGCATCAGAACCCGACTCACGCCCACCGCCAGTTTCTTTTTCACCCCCAAATGCCCCGCCAATTTCAGCGCCGCTGGTGCCTATGTTGACATTGGCAATGCCGCAATCGGAACCAATGGATGAAGTGAATATTTCTGCTTCACGCAGATCTTGAGTGAACACAGAAGAAGACAGGCCATGAGACGCTGCATTGTTCATGGCGATGGCATCTTCAAAATTGTCGTAAGGAACCACGTACAAAATAGGCGCAAAAGTTTCGCGCAGCATGGGCCCCATTTGTATTTCAAACTCTACGATGGCAGGACGAACGTAATAGGCACTGGGTCCACCCACATCGCATCGATTTCCAAAATGAACTTTGGCGCCTAATTTTTTGGCTTCTTCGAGTGAGGTCTGCATGTTGTTAAATGCAGTTTGATCAATCAGAGGTCCTACCAACGTGCCCGTTGTGAGCGGGTTGCCCACAGGCAGCTTCTCAAATACTTTTTGCAAAGATGAAATCAACTGCTGGTAAACAGAGCGGTGAACAATAAGTCGTCTGAGAGTGGTACAACGTTGACCTGCTGTGCCAGCTGCAGAAAAAACCACGCCCCGCGTCACCAATTCTAAATTAGCGCTTGGGCAGACAATGGCTGCATTGTTGCCGCCCAACTCTAGCAATGATTTTTTGAAAGTTGTTGCACAGGCCATGGCAACTTGGCGGCCCATGGCAGTAGAGCCCGTGGCGCTGACCAATTTGATGTGAGGGCTTTCAACCATGGCTTTGCCCACTGTGCTGTTGCCTTGAAGCAGACACATCAAACCTTCATGCGCCATGCCAGACTGTTCGGCTGCCTTCAAAAGGAGCCCAGTCAATGCCATGGCACTCAGCGGCGCTTTCTCTGAAGGCTTCCAAACAAGGGTGTTGCCACAGACCAAGGCCAAAGCAGCATTCCATGCAAAAACCGCCATCGGAAAATTAAAGGCGGAAATGATGCCTACAACGCCAAGCGGATGCCAAGTTTCAAGTAATTTGTGATCCGGGCGTTCGCTGGCAATGCTCAGTCCGTAGAGTTGACGGGAGATGCCGACAGCAAATTCACAGATGTCTACAACCTCTTGAACTTCCCCCCAGCCTTCTTGCAAGATCTTGCCAGTCTCAAGCGAAATGAGTCGCCCGAGAGGGTCTTTGTGTTGCCGTACAAGTTCGCCAAAGACACGCACCAACTCACCTCGCTTGGGCGCTGGTACTTTGCGCCAAGCAAGCGAGGCTTGGTGTGAACGAAAAAGTTCTGCACTGATTTGAGCTTCTGTGTGAGCCGTAACTTTTGCAAGCAACCTGCCGTCAACAGGAGAGTTAACGTCAAAGCCCTGTGCATTGACAGGTGGCAATGCGAGGTTCAATGACTTGAAAATACTTTGAATATCAGTGCAGTAACTCATGATTGACTCTTAACGTTCGATGCTACGGTTCCAGCGGGCGTTCCAAGCTGGGCGATTTTCATTGATGGCATTCCAGTCCAAGACCACTGCTGTTTTCATGTATTCAGCAAACTGTTTCAGTTTCAGTTTGGCATCATCGCCAATTGCAGGCGCCTTGGGGTTTGAAGGAATTTGATTGCCATGTTCCAAACCAGCTGCTTGAGCAGACGCTGAAAGCAAGTACTCCGCTAGTTTTTGTGACAAAACTGGCTCAGTGTTATTGGCAATCACACATTGAGCAACCATCAACACAACAGATCCTTCTTTGGGTTGAGCGTATTCAATGGCAATGCCTTTTTCTTGCAGTGTTGCAACGCCTGTTGGCGTCAAGGGTGCAATGGCAGCCTCACCATTTTGAATCATTTCTGCCAATTTAGCAGAACTGGGAATGTATTCTAAAACGTTAGGGCCAATGGCAGCTTTCCATGCGTTGAAGCCTGGATCGACGTTGGCTTCAGTACCGCCTTTGATGCGATTGAACATCAAGAAACCATGCAGGCCAAAGGAGGAAGACGGCATGGATTGGAAGACCACCTTGCCTTTGTATTTGGGATCGGCCAGGTCCATCCAAGAGGTGGGGGCTGCCCAACCTTTTTCGGCAAACATCTTTTTGTTGTACGCCAAGCCAGTCATGCCCATGGTGACGCCAGCTGCAATATCGTCTTTAAAGCGTGCCGTTGGAAAAATTTCATTCAGCGGACCGCTGGGCTTTAATTTTTCACACAAGCCCATTCCCGCTGCCCGAATCATCACGCCATCGTCTAAGAAAATGACGTGCATTTGTGGCTTGTCTTTATTGGCTTGCGCTTTTGCCAAAATTTCAGAGGATGTACCCGGTACTACAACCACCTTCACGTTGTTGGCTTTTTCGAAAGCTGGAAAAACGTTCGCTGTCCACGTCTTTTCCATCGAGCCTCCGTTCATGCCGATGTAAAGTGTTTTAGTCTGCGCCTGTAAAGACGCGCTTCCTAGCATGGCCATTGAGGCCAGTGCAATGGCGCCCAATGGTTTGGCAACTGTATTCTTAAGATGAGAACAGAACTTCATGGTAAATCTCCTAGGGTTGTAGTAATAGACGAAAGCACACGGGGAAATCTTGAGATGGAAAATCCATCGATGGGTGTTGAGGTTTTGCCTTGGGTTGCTAATTCGGACAACACTTCGCCAACGGCAGGCCCAATTTGAAAGCCAGCACCCGCAAAGCCAAATCCGTGAAATAAACCAGGCGTTGTTCTGCTGGGTCCGATGACGGGTTCGTGGTCTGGAAGGTAGCCCTCGGTGCCACTCCAGGTGCGAATGATGTTGGCGTGTTTGAGTTGGGGTAAAAGTTCGACTGACCTGGCCAAAACCAGTTGAATGGCTTCTCTGCTTGGGCGAGCTCTCAGTTCATCTAAAGCAAATCCCCGCGAGCCACCAATCACGCAATTACCCCTTTGGGTTTGCCTGGCATAGATGCCGCCGCCTTGAACCCCCAAACTGAGCGACATGAAGACGGGCAGTGGTTCAGTGACTGCCATGGTGGGGTGAGCCGCAACCATGGGCACGGCTTCGTTGAATTTTTCTGCAACAAAGCTTGACCAAGCACCAGCGCAATTTAAAAGAACGGGTGCTTTGATAATTTGGTCTGTGCTGGTCTTGAGGGTAAAGCCTGTATTTGAGTATTCAATGTCAATGACTTGAGTGTTTTCCATCAGTTGGGCGCCCGCTTTGGAGGCTGCTCTTGCAAATGCAGGTGACACCAAACGCGGATTGGCATGACCATCCTCAGCGCACAAAGAGCCACCGACAACACGTTCACTTAGCCAGGGGTAGAGTTCCCTCAGCTGATTGCCGGAAAAGATTTTGAGTCCCAAGCCAAATGACTCTGTTTTTTCTTGGTAGGCAATGAGTGAAGCCAAATCGGCCTCACTTCGGGCAATCTTCAAATGCCCAGAACGCGTGTACTCGCAAGTTGCACCTAATAGTTCTGGCAGCTTTGCCCAAATGGCGTGTGCTCTCTGTGCCAATGGGAGCTGAATGAGTGACCTGCCCTGTCGGCGAACGCCACCGTAGTTCACGCCGCTTGATCTTGAGCCACACAAGTCACGTTCGATCAAAATGACGGACTTGCCTAATTTGCGCAACGCAAGCGCAGCAGAACAGCCGACAATGCCGCCACCTACAATGGCCACATCACAAGACAGAGGGCTGATGCTCATGTGGCCACCTTGGTATCGGAGGACATGTTTTTCAAAGTGGGGCTTTGTACAAATGGGATGGGTTTGATCGGCGCTTGACCCCTTAGACGACCCACTTTTTCGATTGATTGTTGCGTGCAATCTGCAAGCAGTGCTGCTGCAGCGGGCCCACACATTCTTCCTTGACACCTTCCCATTCCAACCCGGCACATCGCTTTAAGGCGGTTGACATCTTGTGCCCCCGTAGATTGTGCAGACTGTCTGATGTCGCCGGCAGTAATTTCTTCGCAACGGCAAATGACAGTGTCATCTGTAGTTTGGCAAGCCCAATTTTTAGGATCTTGAAACGCGATGCTCAAGCCACGCCCAAAGGCAATTCGCTTTTGAAGATACTTTGCCAACTCTTCAGTGCGAGTTGAGTGATTTTTTTGCTGTTGGATTTGTCGGTCTTCAATCAATGCCAATCCGGCCAACTCGCCAGCCCATTCCGCCGCATCAGCACCTTGAATACCAGCCCCATCACCCGCTAAATACACATGTTGTACTGTTGACCTGCCAGCCACATCTTTCTGAGGAATCCAGCTGTTATCTGCATTTGAAAACACAAATTTGCAGCCAAGAATGTCAGCAAGCTGAGATTCACTTCTGAGTCCGTAGCCAGTGGCCACGGCATCGCAATCGATTTCATGGGCACCCTGAGAATTGCGCCAAATGAGTTTTTCAACACTTTGCGCGCCCATGACTTCAGTGGGGGTGGCGCCATGGTGAATGGCAATCCCGTGCGCTTTAAGCCATGCAAGGTAATAGACGCCTTTGGCAAAGACCGCTGCTTGATTCAACAAGCTGGGCACAGCTTTAATTTGTTGGCTGAAATGACTGCTGTCTAAGACTGCCATGACATTGGCACCTGCCTTGGCATATTGATAGGCCACCAAATAGAGCAAAGGGCCAGATCCTGCAAAAACAACTTTTTGGCCAATGGCGCAACCTTGAAATTTCAAGGCAACTTGCGCGCCTCCCATGCTGAAAACCCCTGGCAAAGTCCATCCCTTAAATGGCAAGATGCGATCTGTTGCGCCTGTGGCAACGATCAGGTCGGTGTAATCAACGGCCGAAGTATTTCCTTCGTGCAGCACATCCAGTTGACCGCCTTCTGCGTTCCAAACCAAGGTGTTGGGACGATAGTCCACTTTAGAAAGTAAAGAGTCCATGGCGGAT
Organism: Limnohabitans sp.; assembly: GCA_021300495.1. Classification (GTDB taxonomy): domain Bacteria; phylum Pseudomonadota; class Gammaproteobacteria; order Burkholderiales; family Burkholderiaceae_C; genus Limnohabitans_A. The sequence continues at coordinate 12,291 of JAJTDK010000028.1, forward strand.
AAAACAGAATTTGCTTTGCTCGCATCAAAACCATAAAGTTGTTTTGAGGACCGTGCAAAATTGCTAGGCGCTTGTCTGTAGATTTGACCACCCCACCTGGCTGACTCATCGATCACAATGGGCCGCAGCCCATGAGCTACCAAAATTTGTGCTGCACGAATTCCGGCGGGCCCCGCCCCCACAATGACAGGCTTAAGTGGCTGTGTCATGGGTTGGCCTTGGGGGTGACCAGCTTCATATTGGCTTGAACCAAGGTGCTACAGCTGCGCAAGCGCGAGCCGTCTTCAGTCAATACCCAACAATCTTGACATGCACCCATCAAACAAAATCCGGCTCGTTCAGAACCACTGAACTCAGTTTGTCGGATAAATTTTTGATGAGTCAAAATGACTGTCAAAAGGGTGTCGCCTTCAAGTGCCTCCGTGGCAACTCCGTTGATATAAATCGTGAGCTTCTTTCGATTTAACTCGACCAACCTGACCAGTTGCCCCTGTTGAATCAGTGCGGTGTTTTGATGCATTATTTTTCACCCACCAAAACTTTGTCCAAGCCATAAAGTCGATCCAAAATCACCATGACACCTGCGGTCAGTGCCACCATGAGCGCTGACACCGCGGCCATCAGGGGGTCGACTGACTCAGTGGCGTACATGTACATGCGAACGGGCAATGTGACAGTGACTGGCGAAGTCACAAAGATAGACATGGTCACCTCGTCAAAGCTGTTGATAAAGGCCAGTAGCCAGCCCCCTGTTACGCCAGGAAGAATCATGGGCAGGGTAACTCGCCAAAATACGGTACCTCGGCTGGCGCCCAATGAGCGCGCTGCATCTTCGCAATGGCTGTCCATGCCAGAGGAGGCTGCCACAATCAATCGCAAAACGAAGGGAGTCACGATCAAGGTGTGAGCCAAGATGAGCCAACCAAAACTTCCGGTTGCACCGATCAGTGAAAACAGACGCAACAAGGCCACGCCTAAAACCAAGTGAGGCACGATGAGGGGGGATAAAAACAAGCCGTTCAAAGCATCTCGCCCTTTGAACTGAAAGCGAGTAATGGCCAGCCCGGCGGGGATGGCTATGGCGGTCGATAAACTGGCTGAAGCGATGGCCAACCAAAGACTGTTCCAAAATGCAGTGACAAAGTCTGAATGATCAAAAACCGCGGCAAACCAACGAAGTGAAAACTCAGTGGTTGGTATGGTGAGGGTGTTGCCTGGCGTAAAAGCCACCAAGCAAACAATGACCAAGGGTGCCAGCATGAAGCTGATGATTAACCCATTAAAGAGTAAAGCAATGGGGCCATTTTTATTCATGCAACCCCCATCGATTTTTGATACTTGCGCTCTAGAATTTTGTTGTAACTCAACATCACAACCAGGTTGGCTACCAACAAAATCAAAGCCAAGGTAGCGCCTAGAGGCCAATTAAGTTCATGTAAATATTCGTCATAGACCACCGTGGCAACCATTTTCAATCGGCGGCCGCCCAAAAGACCTGGAATAGCAAAAGCGCTGGCACTTAAGCCAAACACAATTAAGCTGCCAGACAAAATGCCAGGAACAACTTGAGGGAAAATCACCCGCCTTAATGTTGCAAACGGAGTTGCCGCTAAAGAAAGCGCAGCGTTTTCTACACCTGGATCTAGTTTTTGCAAGGAGGTCCAAATGGGAATGATCATGAAGGGCAGCATGACATGAACGAGCGCAATGATGACAGCCCATTCGGTGTACAAAATCTTGATGCTGCCTAAATCCAGTGCCAAAGAGATCTGATTGAAAATGCCTCTTGGCCCGAGCAGCAAACTCCATCCAAATGCCCGCACCACGACGGACACCAGCAAGGGCGCAAGCACGATCAGTAGAAAGATGCTTCGCCAAGGGGTTTTCATGCGACTCAAAATGTAGGCTTCGGGCACGCCCACTAACAAACATATGCCGGTGGTGACAGCCGCAATCCAGAAGGTGCGCCAAAACACTTCGTAGTAATAGTCGTCGGTGAAAACGGCGATGTAGTGGTCAAGCGTATAGGCATTTTTGATGCCGGTGTTGTAGTCAAAAACATTGAAAGACAACACAGCCGTCATAAGCATAGGTGCCAGCAGCAATGCAACAAACAACGCAATGGCTGGCGCTGATAGCAACCAAGGTGCGTTGCTTTTGGTCTGGCTCATGGCAGTATGCGCAGAGATGTAGAAGACCAAGTCAGCCCAGTCTCTTGATTTTCTTGAAGTGGCGCTGTGTCGGTGTTGATGCTCACAACTTGAAGCGTGCCAGCCTTGGTTTCAATTCGGTAGAGCCATTGGCTGCCTAAGAAAAATCTGGCCGCGATGCGCCCATTGATGAGGCCTTCATTGAGGCCGGTTAATTGAATTTTTTCAGGACGCAAACTTAGGAATGCCTGACTTCCAGCTTGCAATGGCGTTTCGCCACACGAAAATGAAACGCCATTGACTCTGATGCTTAACTCGGCGCCTTGTCTGACAAGTTCTCCTTGCAATAAGTTGGCCTTGCCAACAAATGCCGAGATGAACCTTGACTGAGGGTTCTCATAGAGCGCGTAGGGTTGATCAATTTGGGTAATTTTTCCGGACTGCATGACTACCACACGGTCACTGATGGACATCGCTTCTGATTGATCGTGCGTTACCAGAATGGTTGTGGTGCCCACCGTTCTCTGGATCTGCCTTAATTCGAATTGCATTTCTTCGCGAAGCTTGGCATCCAAATTTGAGAGTGGCTCATCAAGCAGCAAAACGGGTGGCTCAATGATCAACGCTCTGGCCAGTGCAACCCGTTGCCGTTGACCTCCAGAGAGCTCGCGTGGGTATCTTTTAGCAAAGTCTTCCAAATGCACCAAGGCCAATGCATCTGCAACTTGGCGGGCTCTGGTGGGTTTTGCGACCTTGCGCATTTCAAGACCGAAACTCACGTTTTCCTCGACCGTCATGTGAGGGAAGAGGGCGTAGCTTTGAAACACGATGCCTAGCCCACGCGTGTTGGGCTTTGTGTGTGTGATGTCTTTGCCGTCAAGGGTGATGCTTCCTTCGGTGACGTCCGCAAAGCCTGCAATCATTTGCAGTGTTGTGGTCTTGCCGCAGCCTGAAGGTCCGAGCAATGTGACGAACTCACCTTTTTCCACACTCAGATTCACCTTGTCGACGACGCAATTGGGCCCGTAAAACTTGGAGACATCTGTCAGCGTCAAAAATGACATTGAACGGCCCTTTCGGTGGCTAGATTAAATTTGATCTTGTTTTAAAGAGGCAGAGTCGTCAACAGGGAATTTCACTAAATGAGAGAAATAAATTTATTATTCCATTTATTGAAATATTGACATAAACTGGATTGAATTTATTTCACTGAGCGATTCATGAAAGAACTTCAAACAGGTACAGGCACCCTTGAGAGAGCCTTTGCAATCATCAAAAATCTGTCAGATGCCAAGGCAGATGGTGCACGTGTGACGCAGATTGCAAAGGATGTAGGACTGACCCAAGCTACAGTTCACCGCACATTGCAAGCGCTCGTTTTGCAAAATGTGGTTGAGCAAGATGAACGGACCAAGCACTACAGACTCAGCGTGGACTTCTTTGTGTTGGCGGCCAGGGCTGGTAATCCGCTCAACTTGCGTGAAATATGTCGCCCCGTGATGTTGCGCTTGTGCGCGAGTCTGGGCGACACCTTGTTTCTGTTGGCTCGAAGTGGTTTTGATGCCGTGTGCATCGATCGAAGTGAAGGCCCGTTCCCCATTCGCTCTTTCACTGGCGACATTGGTGGCCGCATTGCTTTGGGTGTAGGGCAGGGCAGCTTGGCTATTTTGGCGTTCTTGCCAGAAGCCGAAAGAGATGAGGTGATTCGATTCAATGTTCCTCGAGTTCGGGAGCTTGGTATGTTTGACGAGGTTTACTTGCGAACTGAAATTGAACGCGTTAGAGAGTTGGGTTTTGCTGGAAAAAATACGGGCTTGCTAGAGGGGATGGCGGGGGTTGCTGTGCCAATTTTGGACCGCGATGGTCGAGCGGTTGCTGCACTCAGTGTTGGAACGATTTCTGCGCGTTTGAGTGAGGATAGATTGCCGACAGTTGTTGCTCTTTTGCAAAGGGAGGCAGAAAGTATTTCTAGAAAAATCAACCCCTTCGATCCAACCCTCAGACGACCTGTTTCAAGTTTGGCTGCTTTATCACCTAACGGGTAGTCTGTTGAAGTCGTTCAACTTAAATTTGCCCTGCACACCAAACAATGGCTGGAAATGTGGCAAGCCAAGCCCAGAAAAATCGGTTCAAACCAAAATACCAAAACACCAAAAAATGAAACAGCGCTGCAATGGTGCAAAAGACCATCGCCAAACGCGCGTCAAGCAAGGCCAGCGGTGCTGCACTCTCCCATAAAATAAACGACCAGGAGCTGATCACGGCTACCCAAGGTTTGCGCAGCCAATGGTTCGTCCTAAGAGGTCCGTGAATAGCGCCATTCAAGAAGATGGTCATGGCGCGGCCATCGCGCCATTCACGCTTAAGCAGTTTCACCGAGCCCGACATGAAATAAGAGGTGATCGACTGTATGGTGATGTACCAAAAGCCAGCGCGCCACCCCAATTCTGGGCTTGCAAAGTGGCTTACAAGTTGAGCAATGAACAAACCAGTCAGTACGACCAAGGTCATGAAATCGCTGCCGCCATTGAAGGCGCCTCGCCAGCGAATGAGTATTGCTAAATTGCTCACAAACAAAAAACCAATGCTCCATAAATCACCGCCCTGAATGGCCACGCTGAGCAATGCCAATAGCCTTAAGGCCAACAGCGCACTGAAGGAGGCGGGTGTGAACAAAACATCTAAAAATTGACGCAGAGATGGTTGGGGAATGTCATAGCGCTGAATAGACCAGATCCACAGGCCGCGCCCTTGGGTGGCAGAACGCATGCGCCAATATTCCAAAGTCTGAATGCCCAAGCTCAAAGCAAAGAGCAGTTCCATGGCGCGAATGGCCAAGGGTGTGCTGACGATGTAGGCTGAATGCCAGTCCAGAATCATTTCCGATGCTCCTCTGGTGAGGTCATCATGACGTGGGTGTGCGTGGTTTCGGTTGGGCTGTCTAGTAACATGCGCAATTCAAATTGACTCTGGGTATGGTCTGGATATTTGTCAAGCAACACGCCATCTACTAAGTGCGCCACCATTTGGTAGGACACTAAATTTCTAGGATCGCAACCCTCTGGTGCTTCGTTTAAATCTGCCCAGAAGTGGTCGATCAAATTTTGTTGTGCCAAACCCAAATTGGTCACGGGGTTGTGAAAAAGGTGCCAGAAGTTTTGCGCAGTCCGTGGATAGAGATGTTCCCACTCGGACCAAGTGAGTTTGCCCTCATTGTTGACTTGGGCAGCTCGCGCATACAGGTGAGGCACATAGCCCACTGCATGGAAAAATTTCCAGTTTGGAAAAAATGAGCGCAGTAAAAAAATCCAAGGCCCCCGAATCAGGGGGGTCTTGTAAAACAAGGTGAGGGCGAGCACCAAGAAGTAGCCGATAACCCAAAAAACTTCCATTTCAAAACAGAGTACTTTGCTGAAGCATTGCAATAATGAATCAGCCAATTCTATTGATGAATGGCCCGCCAAAACACCTGTTTCGGTTTAGAGATAAAAAATGTAATTACTTTCAGTTCTAGATTGAGTAAAAATCGAATTTTTGGAACTCAATGCCCCAGTCGCTTTAATTGCGCCTTCAATTTTTTGATGGTTTTTCGAATTTCAGCCACCTTCTCTTTGTCTTTTGCCTTGCGAGATTTTGGCTTGTGGGCCAACAAAGTTTTTCGACATTTTGGACTGCCACACCAGCATGGGTATTGCGCAATTAATTTTTTGGTAATGGGTTCGTCAATGATGAGGCCGTAGTCATAGTTCAACTCTTGGCCAGCCGAGATGTTTTTCTTGGCCTTGATAAACACGCGGCCGTCATCGACTTCAGGTTTGCAATTGGGCGTGCAACAATGATTGATCCAGCGCGCTGAATTGCCACCATGCAAGGCATCAATGACGCGATCTTCATCAATCTGAAAATAAAAGGTGTGGTTGGGATCTTTGGGGTCGTGCGGGTG